>NZ_JBSPFA010000007.1:0-108181 GCF_053848885.1 Amedibacillus sp. YH-ame10 | reverse complement strand
GGAGCATCATGGATAAAAGCAGGTAAAGATATTATGAGCACACAAAACACAAAAGCAGATTTCTCATTAGACAAATTTCATTTACATCAATCTTTAACCAGAATCGAAAAAGACAAAGAAATAGGAAATAAATTATTCGAGTATATTGTTCTTGATAATGATAAAAAGTTATTTAGAAAACTTATTGAGGTCTTAATAAGCGAATCACCACATCGTGAAGAAAGTATCCGTAAAGAGGCACAGTATATATCAAATAACTGGACAGCCATACAATCCGCACACTTCAATATCTCTATGGGATGTAGTATGGAAAGCGCAATCTCTCATTACTTAGCCTCAGCATTTACAAGTGTGCCAAAAGGGTATGGAAAATCAAACCTTTCAAAATATGTAAGTAACAGAGAACATCAGGTTAATAACGTAGACTTATCCAAGTTGTATATCCAGTCTCTTGATTATGAAAAAGAAAATGACAAGATTATAATAAAGGATTCTTTGGACTTTTCTATATTCGAACATAATACACAAAGACAAGGCAAAGCATCTACATCAAATTATATAAAAGGATTCATGGCAAGACATTGAAAGGCTGCTCGCTACGCTCACAACCTTTCAATATAAGATTTAATTTTATATGGTAATAATTCCACACTTACTTGACACTAACATATTAAAAAAGTCAAACTTCAAGAATGTTATCTGCTATAAATTTATAAAAATCATTTTCTACATTTGTCTTATACATACGTATAACACTGCAAATTTTATCAATGAATTGTATACCTGCTTCTAAGCGTGAATCTTGTTTTTTAATTGATATTACATGCTTACGAAGTTTGATAGTATCAATTATTTTTTGTTCAAAATTATTTTTATTAAAGGAATCAAAAATAATATCAATACCCTTGCTTGTTTTTGAGACTATATTATCGAGCAATAAGATATATTGTTTTTCTTTTGTTTCCTGATTCATCCTATTTCCATTCTTGTTGTACATTGAAAAAATGATTTTATAGTTTAATTGATTAATTTGCTTAAGCATTAGAATTTTTATTTTCTGATATTTATTATCCAAATAAACAGATTTGAACTCAATGAATATTTTTTCTTTCTCTCGTTTAGATAAAGGAATATTCTTAACCTTCTTTTTAAATTGCTTGTAGATTTTATCCGTCTTATCTTTAGAATCCGTCAATATTCCTGCAACGATAAAGTAATCATCACATTCTGTTTCGTCTACATATAGTATCATTATCATCCCTCTTTAAAATGTATTATATAATATTTCAAGTATGATTTGTATCTAATTCTACCTTTTATGCATTATCCTGTTATGAGATTTTTCCTATATGCATAATGACCCTCCTAAGTAGAGAGTGAATTGAGCTCTAACCTTGTAAATTTGAATGATTTCGCAAAGCTATATGTAGCTTTCATATTCCTTTGAATAGAATGTTATAAAAAGTTATCTCATGAAAAAAGCTGTGCATTTGCACAACTTTTTATAACATATCCTCTAATTCATAGTCATCATATGGCCACATTGGACGATAAATTTGTTTGAACTCTAATAGTTCACTTCTTTGGTATGTAGGTCCTTGCGTAAGTGCCATCATACATAAATCGCCATATGCATCAAACTCAGCAGATATATATCCTTGTTTAACCACAACGACATCATAATCTTCTAATGTGATTCCACAGCGAGCATATTGTTGTGGTTCATAAAATTGAATTGCATCGTTCAATATTACAACGCTGACTGGCGCATGATCAAATTGCACTGTGATTGCAGTTCCCATATCTTTTTTATGTTCATAACCTTCATCGGGTAAGCCTTTGGCAATGATTACCCCTTCTACATCTACTGCTTTACATAGATCATTAAAATCCATACCAACATGCAGAGAAACATGTTCTCCGACTTCTTTTCCATAGAGTTCTTTGAAGGCATTATGATCGACAATACCACTTATCAGATAACGTTTGTTATTTGTATCTTTTAATTTTAAAATCTGTTGTAGGATAAAGGTATTAAAACCATCTCCTCCAGAGCCAACATTATCTCCAGAATCAGTGACAAACACTGTGCCACCAGTATGAGCAACAGCTTTCTTTAGTACTTCCTCAGGGAGACCAGTATTTCCATGGTAATGAAACTCGTGACGTTTAGAATATGCAAAGGCACGTATTTGATCAGCAACTTCTTCCGCATATGCACGATATTTTTCACGTTGTGGAACAACGACTACAGAACATCCTAGCTTGTCACCATCATGACGTAAATATCCAATATGGAAAGAAGCGCTTAGAATGCGTTCATCTTTTTCAGCGTCATCACACATCTTGTTGATGGATAGCATAGGTTCATCAAGAGAAACACTTTTTTCTCCTCCAATAATAATTGGAACTTTACGATAAACAGGGTGCATATTTCTTCTGTTCTTTAATAAATCCACGAACTTCTCTGCGACAAATGCAAATGTTTCTAGTGCGTCGGTATGTGGAGAGTGTCGATAACATCGAAGAATGTTCACATTGTCTACGAGTTCTTGTGATAAGTTTCCATGCGGATCCATCACGAGTGCGATAGGCATGTGAGGGCCAATGATCTTTCGAATATCTCTTAAGAAGGCATGTTCTGCTGAACCTCCTTCAAGTCCAATGACTTTACTTGCACCATGTAAGAATAAATAGATTCCATCTATTTCATGCATATGTGCTTTTACTTCCGTAAGTAAACGTGAGCGAATGAATTCAAAGGCATCATATGTCACAAGACCATGAGGATGTCCACGTGCTATAATACTAGGAATTAACTCAATTCCAGCATCTTCAAATACGTTACGACAAGACACATGTTGAATTGCTTCTTCTCCAAACTTAAAAACAAATTTATCAAATGTCATAAGACTGCGAGAATGTTCATTAGATTCTGAACTAAAATAACCAAATAGTACTTTCATATATTTATTTCCCTTCTTCGTTTTCGTAAATCAGGTAACTTTCCATATAGCGATTTGCATTTCCAAAGCAAATCGTCTCTACTTCCTCTTGTGAATAGCCATGCTCTAACAGTTGATTTGCTAAGTTTTGAATATGTGCTACACTATCCAATCCTTTTACCATACAAGTAGGATCATCCATATAATCCATGAAATCAAATCCCAATGCGATAAGTTGGGTTCCAAAGCGTTCTTTTATATAATCTATGATTTTGATGAATTCTTTTAGCGTTTGTTTGGATTCATCTCTTGTCACAAACCAACGAACAGGAAGAGCACCTAGGATACCACCATGTTCTTGTAAAACTTGAATTTGAGGATCGCTTAGATTTCGATAATGATTGAACAATCCTTTTACATTGCTGTGGGTTGCTAGGATCGGTGTTGTAGAAATGCGTTGTATATCATAGAAGTTCCACTCACAACAATGACTGACATCGATTGCCATATGTACTTCATTCATTGCTTCAATACATTCTATACCCAAATCACTAAGTGGCATGTTTCCACTTTTTGCTCCACAAGCAAGTGCGTTATGGTCATTCCAACAAAGAGATGCCATGCGTACATTATGTTGATATAACCACTGTATTTTTTCTCTTACTTGATCACGTATTCCACACATTCCCTCCAGTGCAATAAAGATACGAATATCTTTATCGTAACCAAAGGAATAGTGTTTACTTCGCTCTATGGATGCATTTACATATAAGACTTGCTCCATCATATCTTGCCATGTTTCGCTAGAAGAGAAACAACAAACAATTGCAGTTGTATCAATCCCACCTTGTTTCATTTTAGGATAATGATAATCGTCTAGACGATTGGGTTGTTCTATACGATGTTCAAAAATATCACTACCTATATCATCATGTAAATTAAAGAACTTTATCATGTTATTGTCCCTTCGCAAGTTCTAAGAACATATCCATTTGTTTTGTAATAGATGCTAAGGAAGTTTCCCAGAATTCAGGTTTACTTAAATCAATACCAGCAATGCGTGCACAATCTTCTACTGTATTGGTAGTAGAAGCTTTTAATAATGCGCGATATTTTGGAAGGAAGGCTTCTTTTTCTTGTTCATACATCGCATACAATCCTCTAGAGAACAATGCTCCAAAAGTATATGGGAAGTTATAGAAGGCAATATCTGGTATATAGTAATGAACTTTTGTGATCCAACGGAATGGGTGTAACCATTCTGGGTCCAAGCCATTACCAAAGCATTTCTTTTCTGCATCCAACATCAATTCTTGTAAATCAGATGCGAATAGAAACTTACTTTCACATTGATCAAATACAGCTTTCTCAAAGGTATAACGTGTTGTAATATCACATATATTTTGACAAAGAGCGGATAGTTGTGTATCAATCAAGAATAACTTATTCTTTTCATCTGCATCTTGAATCAAGGCATTGTACATGATGTTTTCATTAAAAGTAGAGGCTGTTTCCGCAAGTGGCATACAGTATTCTCTATTTAGTGGACGTTCATCTTCTACCATCATTCCATGATAAGCATGACCCAATTCATGAGCCACCGTAATGACATCGCTTAATGTATCTCCATAATTGGTAATGATTCTACTCTGTTTGATCCAAGCTAGATTTTCACAGAACGCACCACTTTGTTTACCGGCATGGGATGGGTAGTCCATCCAATGTTCATCCATTGCACGTTTTGTCATATCATATAAATCACTTGAGAATGTTTTGAAATGTTTTAAAATATAACGTTCACAATCTTCCATAGAGAAACTCATTGTACTCTCTCCAATAGTTGCGTAAATATCATACCAAGGAAGACCATTCTCATACCCTAACATACTTGCTTTCGTACGTAGGTATTCATGGAATTTCGGTAAGTATTTATCCACTGCAGCATACATTGCATCAAGGGTTTCTTTTTTCATAAATGAATCTTGAAGCATTTTATCTAAAGGATCTTGATATCCTTGTAAGCGCGCTTCCATAAGTTGGTGACGCTTGATGTTGTTTACAGAAAAAGCCAAGGGTTCTTTGATGGATTCATATGCTTTCATCTCACAGATAAAGGCTTCTTTACGCTCTTGTTTACGAGTGGAATGACATAGGTTTTTTACTTGTGTTAAGGTCATTGTTTTACCAAGACACTCTGTAGTAACATTGGATGTTAAATGATAATACATATCACTGAATGCTTTTACGCTTGTTTGTGAAACACTTGCTAAAAGTCCCTCTTCTTCTTTGCTAAGGGCATGGGATGCTTTGTCTTTAAGCGCATGAAGCATAAAGCTATATTCTTTTAAAGTATCATCTTGTTCAATGTAGCAATCTATGTTATCAATGTGTGCTAAGTACTCTTTTATTTGAGAACGATACATGGAAAAGGAAGAAATTCTAGAATTGATCATATTTAAATAACCAAGTGTAGAAGTATCGCTTGTATCTACGGATTGACGTAGAACTGTATACATACGCAAACGATACGATAAGTCGCATTCTTTCTCCAGAAGAGCAATGCTTTGTTTGATTGTTTGAGCAACGCTTTGTGTGTTAAGTGTAGTGGTAAATGTTTCCAGTTCATCATGTAGTGCATGGAGTTGTTTCATATCTTCTTTAAATTTAGGGTCCTCGTATCCTTTATATAAAGCATCTAAAGACCATTCATATGTGTTCATTGTTAGACCTTCTTTCTTATATTTATATTATAAGGGAATGGGTTTGAAAAAGGATGGTAGATGACTTTCCTAACGACTTAGGAAGTATGCGCAATGCTTCATAATCAATTTCCTAATCATTAGGAAACTGTGTTAAAAGTATTTTCTTTTGATGACTAGTATAATAAAGGTGCGTGATAAAGATCACTTAAGAGGAGGGTATGAGTAATGGAAGGTTTGGAATTGCAATGCTTTCAGATAATCTCAGCTGTTGGAATGGCTCGCTCCAGCTATATAGAAGCAATACAGGAAGCAAAGAAAGCAAATTTTGAAAAAGCTAGAGAAATGATTGAAGAAGGGGAAAAAAGTTTCCTTCAAGGACACGAAGCTCATGCGAAAATGATTCAACAAGAAGCAAGCGGTGAAAAGGTTGAAACTTGTTTGCTTTTGGTTCATGCAGAAGATCAATTGATGAGTGCAGAAGGTTTTAAAATTATTGCGAGTGAATTGATTCAAAGCTATGAGAGAATTACGGCTCTTGAAAATAAGCTGAAATAAAGAGAAAGGAGAAACGTATGAAGAAAATTTATTTATTTTGTAGCGCTGGTATGTCTACGAGTATGTTAGCACAAGAAATGCAGAATGTAGCAAATGCTCATGATCTTCCTTTAGAAGTAAAAGCATATTCTCATTCAAAGATTGGTGATATCGTAGAACAATTACATCCAGATTGCATCTTACTCGGACCTCAAGTAAAGTATTTGTTTGAAGAAACAAACAAACGCTTTGGAGAGGAAGTTCCAGTAGCTGTTATTGATGCTGCAGATTATGGTATGATGAACGGTGAAAAAGTACTTAAAACAGCAATTAAATTGATTAAAACATTTAAAAAATAAGGTGATCATTCATCTATAGGGAAGGTGCATTAGCACCTTTTCTTTTGTCTTTTTGGCTATTTCCTAACTGCTAGGAAATTGGATTCAATACAAAGGAAATCTTTTATTTTATAATAGGTTTGGAAGAAGGTGCTGCAATGGGATTACATAAACGTCAGGAAAAAATCATTGCTATGATGAATGATATGAACACATGGATCACAGGAAAAGAACTTAGTAAGCTTTTAAATGTAAGTGATCGAACCATTCGTTCTGATATTGACACCATTAATCATACCTATGCTTCAGAACTGATTGAAAGTCATCTTCGTTATGGCTATCATTTGAATCAAAATGTATTTCGTACTTTGGATATTGAAATACAAGAGGCAATCCCTCAGACTCCTCAAGAGCGTTGTGTATACATCATACAAGAATTGCTCTTCCAACGAAATGAATTAAATATCATTGATTTACAAAACCTCGTATATGTTTCTGGATATTCCATTTATAACGATATCAAACGCATTAAGAAGATGATGGAACCATATGAGGATTTACAACTCATTCGAAGCAAGAACTACCTTCGATTAGAAGGGAGTGAATCCAGTAAACGTAGGTTGTATAAAGAACTCTTAGCGGCAGAAACAAAAGGGAACTTCTTAAATATGAATAAATTAGCTTCGCTATATAAAGAATTTGATTTATTGGAAGTAAAAGAGATTTTAGAAGATACCATCAAAAAATATAATTTCCATATACGTGAAATGGCAATGCCTATGTTAATGATGCATATTGGAATTGCGATAGAGCGAATCATTCATCACAATATCATAGATACAGAACGTAATACACCAGAATTAAAGAAGAGTGTAGAGTACTTGATAGCGGAAGAATTCTTTCGTAAAACGGCTGGAAAAATCCGTATTGAATTAGCGGAAGATGAAATTGTGAGATTAGCATTATTGCTATTGGGAAAAAGAAGCAGTGAGTACACGGGAGATCAAATCAAGATTGATAATGTAGATTATCGAGTGAATGACATCGTGGACGGCTTACTGGAAGAAATCAATCGTTTCTTTGATATTGATTTTCGTAAAGATGCAGATTTGCGAGTTGGTTTACAAATGCATATGCAATCCTTAATTGAACGCCAATTAAAGCATGTGGAAGTAAACAATGTATACCTACAAGAAATCAAGAAGAAATATCCCCTTGTATTTGAAATGGGTATTAAGGCAGGAAAGTATTTAGAAGAAAAGATGAATTTGGTCATTGATGAAAATGAAATTGGGTTTATGGCTCTTCATTTGGGAACTGCTTATGATCGAACTTCTTTATCTGGTAAATATCGAGTACTCATGATTTATCCAGATGATCAAGCGCTAAGTAAATTATGTGCTCAAAAGGTAGAAAATCGTTTCTCTGAACGTTTAGATATTGTGGAGCATATGAGTTTCTTTGAAGAGGGACAAGTGGAGACATTACAACCTGATTTGATACTAACAACCCTTCCACTACAACACAATTTAGATATCCATACGGTACAAATATCTTTGTTTGTGAACTTCGATGATGAGAGTAAAATTTTTAGAGCTTTGAACGATATGGATAAAATAAAGAGCAAAAAAGATTTTGAAGATATGATTGTACACTTAATCAAACCACAATTCTTCTACGTAGATTCTACGATAGAAGATCCACAGGAAATGATTCGTTTTATGTGTGATGAGTTGGAAGAAGAAGGATATGCGCCTGTAGAGTTTAAGGAAAGCGTGTTGTTAAGAGAAAGTATGTCTTCGACATCCTTTACGTATGGCTTTGCCATTCCTCATGCATTGAATGTGGCATCCAATCATTCTGCTTTATCTGTTGCGATTTTGAAGAATCCAATCAAGTGGGGAGAATTTGATGTACAACTTGTCATATTGTTGGCAATTGAAGATGAAAATCGTAAGTTGTTACGCGTATTCTTTGATTGGTTGAGTTCGGTAGTAAGTAATTCAAGTAAATTTGCGGCTTTATTAGAAACACGAAATCATGAAGAATTTATCAAACGGATTCTCGATGAATCTTAAAGGAGAGAAATTATGAGTTTATTTTTTAGAATATATACAATTTTTGATCACAGTGCGTGTTCTGTATCCAATAGTAGACGATTTATGGCATATATTATAGATTGGTTTTTAGGTAGTCTTTGTACGATGTTGCCAATGTGTATGTTGTGGATGTATTGGACAAAGAATGTAGAAACTATGGGGGATGCGAATGTATTATATATTGCAGGACAAATTGGAAATACAGAAGCATACATAGCAGGTGCATTATCGATTCTATTTGCTTTGTTCTACTATGTATACATTCCATGGAAGGTATTTCCGGGACAAACACCAGGGAAGAGAGCAATGAACTTTAAAATTGTTGGACTTAATGACCATGAGGTGACATTAAAACAATTGCTGATTCGTCAAGTTTTTGGCATCATTCTATTGGAAGGCGCACTTTATAGTGTAAGCGGGATTATTTATTCCGTATTAACACTTGCGACAAATATCAATATCTTAACAATTACGAAATTTATTGGTGTTGGACTTGGAATCTTTAGTGCCTTTTTAGTTATGAAAATGGAAAGCCATCGTATGTTGCATGATTATATAGCAAAAACAAAGGTGATTGAACACGTTGTCGAGCAACGTGAGGATGAACGTATTTAATGGAGAATACTTTCCTAGAAATAGGGAAGCAATTGTAAACAATAGGAAATTAGTCGGGCTATAATGCTAACGATAGGAAAAGGAGGATTATTATGGAAGGATTAGAATTGCAGTGCTTTCAGATTATTTCAAACGTGGGTATGGCAAGAAGTACATATATTGAAGCTATACAGGAAGCAAAAAAAGGAAACTTTGAGGCAGCAAATGAAATGATTAAAAGCGGCGAAGAATTCTTTAATAAGGGGCATAGTGCCCATGCAGGATTGATTCAACAAGAAGCAGGGGGAACACCAGTTACAACTTCCTTACTGTTGGTGCATGCAGAAGATCAACTCATGAGTGCAGAAGCCTTCAAAATTATTGCGGTGGAAATGATCGATACTTATAAGCGTATAAGTGCCTTGGAAAAGGCTTCATTGTAAGTTTCCTAGATTTAGGAAAACGCTTCAAAAAAAGCATTTGTGATTCTGTTTATAATTTGAATGTATGGTAAAGGAGTGATTGTATGAAGAAAATTTATTTGTTCTGTAGTGCTGGAATGTCTACTAGTATGCTAGCGAGTAGTATGCAATCCGCAGCGGATCAAAGGAGCCTTCCTATCGAGGTGAATGCGTATCCACTAAATCAGATGAGTGATATTATCTATTTCGATCATCCTGACTGTATCTTGTTAGGACCTCAATCAAAATACATGTATGAAGAAGTCATTTCACAATATGGTGAACAGGGAATTCCCATTGGCGTGATTGATACAGAGGCATACGGTATGATGAATGGAGAAAAGGTTTTGACTACTGCGATTCTTATGATTAAGAATCAATTAGCAAATGGAAATCACTAGAATTAAAAAAGAAAGAAGGAGAAAAACATGTTTTCAAAATTAGAAAAAGTCTTAATGCCGTTAGCAGAAGCTATCGGAAGAAACAAGTATCTGATTGCGGTACGTGATGGTTTCTTAGTTTCAACGCCATTGCTTATTGTTGGTTCTATCTTCCTGTTGATTGGGAACTTTCCAATTCCAGCATGGACAGAATGGTTAGAAGCAACAAAAATCGGAACTACTACACTATCTGCATTGGTTGGTAAACCAGCAGACGCAACATTTACGATCATGGCAGTATTCGCTACTATGGGTATTGGATATTCCTTTGCCAAACAAATTAAAACTACACCAATCTTTGGGGCGGCTGTAACTTTAATGGCTTGGTATTTATTGATGCCTTATGAATTAACTGGAAGTGTACGTGCATTATTCGATGCAAACGGTGCGGAAGTTGTTGCGGAAGGTATGCAAGCTACAGTAGGTGGTATCAGTACTGGATGGATTGGCGCAAAGGGTATCTTCATTGGTATTGCTTGTGCATTCTCAGCTGTTCATATCTATGCTTGGGTAGAACGTAAGGGTTGGATCATTCGTATGCCTGCTGGAGTTCCTCCAACAGTTGTACAATCTTTTGCGGCTTTAATTCCTGCAGCTGTAGTTATGAGTATATTCTTTTTAATCAATTTAGGATTTGCGGCATGTAGTACAGATGCATTTACCTTTATCTTTACATTCTTACAGACTCCTTTATTGGGATTAGGAGATACGCTAGGTGCGATGGTAATTGCATATATCTTCTTACACCTATTCTGGTTCTTTGGAGTAAATGGTGGTTCCGTAGTTGGGGCAGTATTCAATCCAATTCTTCAAACCTTAAGTTTAGCTAACATTGAAGCTTATAAAGCTGGAAAAGAAATTCCACATATTATCTGTCAACAATTCCAAGATTTATTTGCGACATTTGGTGGATGTGGATCTACCTTATCATTATTGATTGCAATGTTATTCTTCTGTAAATCAAAACGTATTACAGAGTTAGGAAAACTTGCAATTGTACCAGGTATCTTTGGTATCAATGAACCAATTGTATTTGGTTTACCAATCGTATTAAATCCAACAATCATCATTCCATTTATGTTAGTTCCAACCGTAAATATTGTGATTTCTTATGTTGCGATGAATACTGGCTTAGTTCCATTATGTAATGGTATTAACATTCCTTGGACAACTCCTCCAATTATCTCTGGGTTCTTAGCAACCAACTGGGTAGGTGCATTGTTGCAGGCAGGATTACTTGTTCTAGGAGTTCTTATCTACATGCCATTTATTAAGATAATGGATAAACAGTATTTAAGAGATGAAGAAAATGCAGTTGCTCATGGAGAAGATGATATTAGCTTAGATGATTTATCATTCGATGATCTATAGATAGAACAAACGGGAGGTCCTATATGAAAATAATTATGATTTATGATCAGATTCAGGCTGGAGCAGGTACGAAGGATGATCGCATGATCCCACTTGCGGCAAAAAAAGAACCTGTTGGTCCTGCTGTTATGATGGAACCCTTTCTAAAAGCGGTTGATGGACATGTAGTTGCTTGTCTATACTGTGGAAATGGAACATACATGGCAGATACAGAAGAAGTTACTCGAAAATTAGTGGCGATGATCAACAAACTTCAACCAGATGTAGTCATGTGTGGACCTGCCTTTAATTATGCAGAGTATGCAAGTATGGCTGCCCATGTTGCATTGTCCATTCAGACACAAACAAATGTTTCTGCTTTTGCGGCAATGAGCGAGGAAAATGAGCAGACCATTGCGGAATACAAAAATCAAATATGTATTGTGAAGACACCAAAAAAAGGTGGCACAGGATTGAATGAAGCATTAAAAAACATGTGTACGCTAGCAAAAGCAATGCATGAAAAACAAGATACAAGTACATTACAACAAGAAATTTGTTTTTAAGAGAGCGAGATGGTCATCCATCTCGTTTTCTATATTCCTAACATTAGGAAATAAAGTATAGAAGTTTCTCTATTTTTTTGCGTATAATAAAGGTATCAACTAGGAGGGCATTGTATGCATAAGTTAGGAATTAGTTTATACCCAGAGCATTCCACAGCAGAAAAAGATCAAGCCTATATGGAAGTAGCCGCCAAATATGGTTTTACTAGAATCTTTACTTGTTTATTATCAGTTAAAAAATCAAAAGAAGAAATCATAGAAGAGTTTTCAGATTTTATGAAGCGTGCACATGCATTAGGGTTTGAAGTAGCTGTCGATACCAATCCAGAAGTATTCAAACATTTAGGAGCGACCCCTTTGGATTTGAAAGTGTTCCATGATATGCAAGTAGATATCATTCGCTTGGATGGACATTTCGATGATTTCTTAGATCGTGCTATTACACACAATGAATATCAAATAAAGATAGAATTTAACGGAAGCGCTGATTCTACTCTTGATTACTTATTGAAACATGGGGCAGATCCGCATAATGTGATTGTTTGTCATAACTTTTATCCAGAACGATACAGCGGTATCAGTTGGAAATTGTTTATGAAGTTAAATGAAAAATGGAAGAGTTTAGGCTTACGTACTGCAGCCTTTGTATCTAGCAATGAAGCAAATACATTTGGGCCTTGGCCTGTATCCGCAGGTTTACCAACGGTTGAAGTTCACCGTAAAAAACCGATTGATGTTCAAGTACGTCATATGTTGGCTTGTGAATTGATCGATGATATTTTAATTGGGAACACATATGCTAGTGAAGATGAATTGAAAGCAATGTCGAATGTAGATTTAAGTAAGACAACCATTAAGATCCAACTTGAAGAAGGAATTAGTGAGATTGAGAGAAAAGCATTATTCAATTATCCACATACTGGTCGTCAAGATGCTAGTGATTATTATATTCGTAGCTCATTGCCACGTTTCTTCTTTAAAGAAGAACCTATTCCTGCACGCTCTTGTGAACAAAAGATGTTTCATCGTGGAGATGTCGTTGTAGTCAACGATAACTTAATGCATTATCGTGGAGAAGTGGAAATTATTTTGATGGATATTGAAAATGATGGAGAACGAAACTTAGTTGCTCATATTTGTGAAGATGAGCACATGATTCTAGAAGAAATGGAAAAACATCCAGAACATATGTTTGGTATCATAAAATAAAAAACGCGTTACGCGTTTTTTATTTTATGATGAAATATCCTTGTGCGGCATTAATGAATATTATTTACTGATATAGTCAGCAGAGAAGTCCAATACAACATCATTATTGTTTCCCCATTCAATGGAATGACTACGAACTGAAGCATATGTATAATACCCATTAACTGCAGAGGTGCCTGGATGAACAAGTTTAAATTCATTTATCCCAATCCAACTTGATCTTCCAGCTCCTTCAGAATTAACCAATCTCGCATCATTTGATAGAGCTGCTGTTCTTCTTGTACAATAAATGGAAGCTGAGCTATCAGACGATGTCTTTGCATTTGGCTTGTTATAATTGGTTTTTGTACTTCCTCCACCTGGGATGTTAATGAATTGCACTCCTGTTGTCCATGATCTTGCCATAAGTGTATCGGTGATACCAAACATAAAAGCAAGAACAAAAAGCATACCAAATAATTTTTTCTTCATAATATTACCTTTGCTTATATTAAGCACCTTTCTGATTCAATGGTACCATATTAAATAAAAAATATATGTAAAATATGTGATGAAACAAGAGAATAAAATCAGTGAAATTATGTGTTTCATTAGCTTTTTTTTAGTAAATGTTTCACATATTTGTGATTTACTTTACATAAGATGCTTGATATAATAAAAAAAAGGGGGATTTAATTATGATTGTTTCTTATTTCAAAAACATTAGAAAAGACAAAATAATTTTTTTAATAATTTCAATTATATTAACCGTACTAGCTTTCTTTTATATTTCTAATGCAGAAGGCTATTTTGAGATGTCAAGTTATTTAAAGGAAACAAATGAGTTGTTTACATCAACCTTTTCGATAGAATGCTTTTATTATATGCAAACTACTTCACTAACAATATGGTTGCCTTTCATTTTTTATATAGCTCTTACAAACCTACATACGGCGGATACAACCTCCTATAAGGATACAAAGTTTTCGTATGTGTGTAAAACAAGGATAGGGTATAGAAAATACAATAACTCTAATATTATCATAAACTCTATTGTTTCTTTTCTATACATGTTGCTAATTCAAATCGTTCTTTTGATACTTGTATATATATTCATAGCACCATTTGATTTATCCTTAGTTGAAAAAACTAACTATAGCAATTATGCAAATGTTTTCTCACATGATTATCTGTTGAATCTTATCATCTATATTACTGCAACATCTCTTGGTTTTACAGTTTTTTCAAATTTGTTGTTCGCAATTTGTAAATTTATAAAGAATATTTATGTAATAAGAGGTTTTGGTGTGATATTCTCTGTTTTATTGACAGCAATTCCTGCGATAATTTTTGTAACATTATATAGAAAATTGAACTTAGAATATCTATTGGATGTTGGTAGTCTTTTGTTTTTGCCAAATCTACTGAATCCAGGAATACAATTATTAAACGGACATTTACTATTCAATTCGGCATACCTTTCTTTTATTCTTCCTTGTTTCTTTTATTTGGTGATTACCATTATAGTACTCCATATAGCCAATAAGAGAGAATATACTTATGATTAAAGTACTAAAGAATTATTTTACTTTAAGTCGCATTCTTATATTGCTTGTGTTATTTGCATTAACACCAATCGCAACTTATGGTATTGATAATATGGTAGGATTGTTTATATCTTCAAACTATATTACCACTGTATTGAATGTTGCGTATATCATATATGCATATTCTAGAACATGTCTTATGGAAGGTATCTCAACGAATATTATACAAAGAGTTAAAATAGAGAAATATTATAAATTGAATGTTCAGTTATCTATTTTAAGCTTACTAGTTTTTTGTACTTTGTTATATGGAAGTGCTTTAATGTTTTTTGAGGTTCCAAGAGGATATGAAAGTCTTATAATCACTTTTATTATATTGAATACGATTGTCTATATAATTGAAGAAGTGATTATCTTAATGCAAATAGGGTGTAAGCGAAATATATTATACATAATACTTCCATTGATGATTAATTTTGTTTTTCGATATGCAATTATAGTTCCATGGGCAGATAAGTTTTTTAACTAACGAGGAGATCAATTATGAAAAAAGAAATAATTAATATAAAAGGTTTATCAAAAAAGTTTTATTCGAATTGCGTTTTAAATGATTTGAATTTCACTGCAACGTATGGCGAACTTATTTATGTATATGGTGTGAATGGGTGTGGTAAGTCAACGTTATTTAAACTTATAAGTGATATCATAAAATCCGATAAAGGTGAAATTACATTTGATAATGATGCTGAGATAGGCGCGCTTATTGAAAATCCAGGCTTTTTAGAGAATGAATCCATAAAGGTAAATCTTAAATTTTTAGCAGATTTTAAAGGGAACTATAATGAAGATAAGATAAATGCTATGTGTAAGGCATTTCATTTAGATTTTCATAACAAAACAAAAATAGCAAAATATTCAGTCGGCATGAGGCAGAAGGTTGGAATTATTCAAGCATTTATGGAAAATCAAAATTTAATCTTACTTGATGAACCTACTAGAGGATTAGATCAAGATAGTATTGAACAGTTCTATAAACTTGTTCAAGATGCAAAAAGAGAAAAAAAGTGTGTTATTATTGCTGCTCATGACGAGTTAAATGGGCTTGAATTTGATTGTAGATATGAGCTTAAGAACGGAAAGTTAGTAAAAGATGAAGAGTATATTTAGAAATTATTTATTTCAATCTATTTTGCTAATAGTTATATTTAGTTTCACAATATCACTTTATATAGATTTTAATCCAACTCTATATTTAATTCTAAAGTATAGAGCAAGTGAAAGAATGTTCTATTTGTTGATAATTATCATAAATATCGCATTCTATCTTTTCTTACTAAGTAATTTTTTAGTAAGGTACTTACAAGTTAATTCTTTTATAATCAATCGAATTGGAAAGAAAAAATACATCATATACATGATAAAAAAGATGGTTTTATCCATTGTTGTGATGGTAATTATGAACATAGTTGTTGATTATGTTCTTTATCAAATGATTGACTTACTAGATATTGTTATTAATTTCATAATTTGCATCTTGATGATTCCCATATTCCTTTTTGACAAATTTAAAAAGTACAATTATGTAATTGGAATCATTATCATGCTTCTTAGCAGATTTATATTGTATACAATTTTTTAATTCTGATTGAAGCAAGTGCATAGTAACGGACTATATATTTATTTTGAAATATTATGAATATAGTATAGAATTGCTTCGTCAGCAGAATAAAAGGGAGCTTTTATAGGGTGGAAAATATGGATGAGTTAGAATATATTGGTAATTTTATTAAATTACATAGAGAAATGCTGGATTTAAATGTTAATCAACTTGCATATAAATGTAAGTATAGTCGTTCTTATATTAGTTTAATAGAGAAGGGCAAAATTCATAAATCGGAGAAATTGGAATATGCATTGGACATTATTTTTACACAATTAAAATTGAATTACCAAGAATTTAAAAACAAGAGTATATTATATCGCGAAAAAATAAATAATTTTATTTTAGCGATTTTGGATGATGTAAAAGATGAAGGTGATAGACTTTTTAGCGATTTATTAGAAAAAGAAAGCCTTATTTTATCTTATGATTTTTCTCCAAGGTATTGGTTAGGCAAGTTTGTATACTTTATAAGCAGAAACATCACAAGCGATTTGGAACAGATAGTAAGAACGTTGCAAGAGAACGTTGACATTTATAATCAATTTGATAAGAATGTGCTTTATACATATCTTGGTATTTACTATAGAAACAAAGGGAATACAATCGCAAGTGATAAATATTTATGCAAAGCATTGAAATTAGGTCGGTTTGAAAAGATTTCAGGAATAACACATTATCAATATGCAATAACATTAACACTTGAGCATAGATTGATTCTTGCATATACTAATATTCATAAAGCAAATCGGTGCTTTTATGAAGAAAAGAATTTTAATAGATTAATGTATTCAATAGTGCAGGAAGCAATTATTTTTAGACAAGGCAAAGAGTATGAAAAAGCTAGAGAATTATTGAATGAGTTATTATTTAATTCTCAAGTTACAGAAGAAATATCTATTTTTATTAAGAGCCAAATCGCACAAATAAGTGTTGATATGAAAGATTATAGAGAAGCATTACATATTTATGACTCTTTAGTGCAATTAAATGATGATTCCAAATTCAAAAAATTGTATTCATACTATCAACTTTCTAATGAAACTGATTTTTGTGATTATTATGAAACTATTAAATATGAGATGAATGATGAAATCCTTAAGCAACAAATAGACATATTATGGTCAAATTTCCATCATAATACTAATGATGAAGATTATATTGAAATACTCTTGAATAATCTGCAATCATTGAAAGATAACGAAAAGATTGAACGCAAGATATTTGTTATTGATGAAATCATAGACTTTTATACGTCTAGAGGGAAATATAAGTACGCAAACAAGTATTTGCTCATGAAAATGGACGTTTTATGCTTGTAAAGTCCATCATACAAAACTGTAACTATAGAAATTAAACATTCATTAGACATAGTTTTTTATAAATATATATATATTTCATTTTGTAATAAATATAATTTTTTATACGATAGTTTGTAAAAAGAGTAGGATGAGAGGAAATAGCAAACTTTTAAACTCATTTCCTAGAGGTAGGGAATGAGTTTAATCGCTTCATTGATAAAAGGTACTATCATATGGAAAAACATCCAGAACATATTTTTGGGTTTATAGAATAATGCGAAAATGCACCCCTTACATCGATATAAGAGGTGCATTTTCTTTTACATATAAAGTAAAATAGTAAGAAAATATATGTTTATTTCCATGATTTATGAACTTTGTAAAAGATTAAAATGAGTTTCCTAAGTTTTAGGAAGTGAACTTAGTAAAGAAGTGTTAAAATGGTATTATAATAGAGGGGAATAAAAGCTGAAAATAAAGCGAGAGGAGAATGATTATGTGGGGTATTATAGCAACTTGGAGAATGGCAGTAGAAGGAATTAGCAAAGCTGGTGAAATGCTTGAAAACGATGGTATCAGCGGAGATGCAATCGAAGTCGCAATCAAAGAGGTAGAAGATTTCCCATATTATAAATCCGTAGGATATGGTGGACTTCCAAATGAAGAAATGGAAGTAGAATTAGATGCGGCATATATGGATGGGACAACACTTGATATAGGAGCTGTTGCGGCAATCAAAGATTTCGCAAATCCAATTAGTATTGCACGCCGTTTAAGTAAAGAAAAAGTAAATAACTTATTGGTTGGTGAGGGCGCAGAGAAATTTGCACATAAAGAAGGTTTTGAGCGTAAGAACATGTTGAGTGATCGTGCGAAGATTCACTACAAAAATCGTGTAAAAGAAGTGCAAGAATTAGAGATTAAACCATATAGTGGACATGATACAGTAGGTATGGTATGTTTAGATAATCATGGTGATATGACAGCGGCGACTTCAACATCAGGATTGTTTATGAAGAAGAAGGGTAGAGTTGGAGATTCTCCAATTTCTGGTTCTGGATTCTATGTGGATAGTTTGGTTGGTGGAGCAAGTGCTACTGGTTTAGGAGAAGATCTAATGAAAGGATGTATCTCCTATGAAATCGTGCGCTTGATGAAAGAAGGGAAACATCCACAAGAGGCTTGTGATATTGCGGTTGCTCAATTGGATGAAGAATTAACAAGACGTCGTGGTAAGGCAGGAGATTTATCGTTGATTGCGATGAACAACAAAGGAGAATGGGGTGTATCTACAAACATTGAAGGATTCTCTTTCGCAGTCGCAACACAAACACAAAAACCAATTGTTTATTTAACAAAGAATGTAAATGGAAAATGTATACATGAAGAAGCTAGCAAAGAATGGTTAGATAACTACATGAAGACAAGAATGGCACCACTTAGCGAGAAGTAATATGAAAGAGCAGATACTAGCAGAAATTGATAAAATTTCTGAAGAGATGATACAAGGAATATTAGAAGTTGTAAAAATTGACAGTGTAAAAAGTGAACCATGTGTAGATGCACCATTTGGAAAAGGAATCAAAGAAGCGTTAGATAAAGCGTTAGAGATTTCTCAAAGACTTGGTTTTGAAACAGAGAACGTAGACAACTATGTGGGATATGCAAAATATGGGGAAAGTGAAGACTACGTTGGAGTTATGGGACACTTGGATGTAGTCGAAGTAGGTGTTGGTTGGACACATCCACCATTTAGTGGATATACAGATGAACATGGACGTATTTATTCACGTGGGATACTAGATAACAAAGGGCCTATTATGAGTTGTTTATATGCACTCTATGCTTTGAAACGATTACAACTACCGTTGTCAAAACAGATTCGTATCATGTTTGGTACGGATGAAGAAAGTGGTTTTGAAGATTTAACGTACTATCTTAAAAAAGAAAAGCCACCTATCATGGGATGGACACCAGATTGTAAGTATCCTGTGGTATATGGAGAAAGAGGACGTGCTAATTTTCGTATAAGTGCGACCAAAGAATACTTAGGTGAATTCTTCTCTGTGGTAACAACCTATTTCCTAGAAAGCGCACCAAATGGCAATCGTTTAGGTATTGATTATCACGATGAAGAATACGGAGAAATGCAGATGCGAGGGTATCACTTGCAAAGTCATCTAGAAGAAGTGGAATTCAAGTTTACATTAAGCTATCCTGCTTGTTGTACACTTGAAGAAATACAAGCACAAATACAATCGAAAATGGGTGAACATTGTACATTAGAATTGATTCATAACTATGATCCTGTTCGCTTTGAAAAAGATTGTTTTATGGTACAAGCATTACAAGCAGCCTATGAAGAAGTTAGTGGAATGGATGGAACACCTGTTACTACAACAGGAGGTACTTATGCAAAAGCAATGCCAAACATTGTACCATTTGGTCCAAGTTTCCCAGGACAAAAGGGAATTGGACACAATCCAGATGAATGGATGGATATCAAAGATATTATTATGAACGCGAAAATATATGCGTTAAGCTTATATAACTTAGCAAAATAGAAGTTGGAGAAAACTATGGAGAACGAATACAGAATAGAACGTGATTCACTGGGAGAAATCGCCGTACCAAAAAAAGCCTTATATGGTGTACAAACCGTACGTGCTACAAAGAACTTCCCTATCACAATGATCAAAACACATCCACAAATGATACATTCTTTAGGAATGATAAAGAAGGCTTGTGCACTTGCCAATCATGAATGTGGACATTTAGATGATGAACGTTTGAAATACATTGTCATGGCTTGTGATGAGGTGATTGAGGGAAAACTAGATGAATGGTTTATTACCGATGTCATTCAAGGCGGTGCTGGAACAAGTACCAATATGAATGCTAATGAGGTCATTGCTAATCGTGCAGCACAATTAGCAGGCAAGGAAATTGGAATTTATGATTTCATACACCCAAATGATCACGTGAACTTTGGACAGTCTACAAACGATGTCTTTCCTACAGCTGGTAAGATTACTGCTTTATTCTTAGTAGAACATCTGTTGGAAGAATTGATGATTTTACAAGAGTCCCTATTGGATAAAAGTATTGAGTTTAATGATGTCATTAAACTCGGTAGAACGCATTTACAAGATGCCGTTCCAATTCGTATGGGACAAGAATTTCATGCGTTTGCGACGAGTATTGTTCGAGATATTAGAAGAATTAAAATATCCTTTTCAGATTTGAAATCTGTGAATATGGGAGCAACTGCTGTAGGTACAGGAATCAATGCGGATGAACGTTATAAGAAAATATGTGTGCGTTATTTAAAAGAAATTACACAAATGGATATTACAAGTGCAAGAGACTTGGTCGATGGTACAAGAAATGTAGACCCATTTGTATTTGCTCATGGTTCATTAAAAACATTATCAGTAAATCTATCCAAAATGTGTAACGATATCCGTTTAATGGCTTCTGGACCAAAAACAGGATTAAGTGAAATCTTATTACCAGCACGTCAACCAGGTAGTTCTATTATGCCAGGAAAAGTAAATCCTGTAATACCAGAGGTATGTAATCAGGTTTGTTTCCAAGTGTTTGGTAACGATACAACCATTACCAAAGCTGCAGAAGCGGGACAAATGGAATTAAATGTATTTGAACCAGTGCTCTTCTATAATTTATTTCAATCGGTAGATTTACTAACAAATGCATGTTATACATTAAGAGACAATGCGATTGTAGGAATCATTGCGAATAAGGAACATTGTCGTGAAGTTATGGAGAACTCATTAGGAACAGCGACTGCATTGGCTCCACATATTGGATATGCAAATGCATCAAAAATGGCAAAACAAGCATTGCTAGAAAATCGGAAATTAAAAGAGCTTATCTTAGAACATGATTTGATGAGCGAAGAAAAACTAGAACAAGTATTGGACATTGATGAAATGACAAGTGCAGGGATTCCTGGAATGCATTACAATGTCCGTAAATAGGAGGATATCATCATGGATATACAAGTAGAGATTTGTTGCGGAAGTTATTATGATGCTTTACAGGCGCAAGCAGGTGGGGCAAAACGTATTGAATTGAATAGTGCATTGCATATGGGTGGATTAACACCAAGTGTCGCAACATTACGTTTGGTAAAACAACACACGGATCTATCCGTTATTACAATGATACGACCAAGAGGTGCGGGTTTTCATTATATCAAGGAAGATTTTGAAGTTATGGTTGAAGAATGCAAAGATATGTTGGAACATGGAGCAGATGGGATTGTATTTGGATGCTTAGATGCGCAAGGAAATATCGATGTTGAACAAAGTAAATGTTTGATTGATTTAGCCAAAGCAAAAGGCAAAGAAGTTGTGTATCATCGTGCATTTGATTGCGTGAGTGATCCATACAAAGCAATGCAAACACTTATTGATTTAGGAGTAGACCGTGTACTTACAAGTGGAACTTATCCTAATGTAAGTGAAGGAAAAGATGTATTAAAAAAATTACAAGCACGCTTCAAAGGACAAATTGAAATCCTAGCAGGATGTGGAGTAAATGCTAGTAACGCAAAAGAATTGATTGCTTATACTGGTGTTGAACAAATCCACTCTTCTTGTAAAGATTGGTTCAAAGATGAAACAACTTGTGGAGAACGTGTGAATTACTGTTATGGTCCTGCGGGTCATGAAAGTGATTATGAAGTCGTAAGTAAACAAAGTGTTGAGAATTTATTAAAAAGTATACAATAAGTATAGTTTAGAGTCTATGAAAAAGTACACAATGCGTGTACTTTTTATATGCACATAAGAAACACTAGAAAAGTATACGAAAACGTTTGTTTTATAGTATACTATACAGTATAGAATACTAAGAAATCATATCTTAAGAAAGAGGTAATTATGTTATATATTGTGGGTTTAGGTGCTGGAGATGTCGATCAGTTACCAATTGGTGTTGCGAAGTTTTTAAAGAAGCCTTATCCGATTTATTTACGTACTGATCATCATCCTATGATGTCATTTTTCGAAGAAGAGCATATTCCTTATACAAGCTTTGATGATGTATATGAAAAATACGATACCTTTGAAGAAGTGTATGAAGAAATTATATCGACGCTTAAAAATGCCAGTAAAACAAAAGATATTATATATGCAGTTCCAGGACATCCATGTGTTGCGGAATATGCCGTAAAGGTATTGATGCAAGAAGTGGATGTGAAAATCATAGGAGGTCAAAGTTTTCTAGATGCGATGTTTGCCACTCTTCATATAGATCCTATTGATGGATTTATGATGATGGATGCACAAGCGATGCGCATAGATAGTTTAAATCCATCTATGAATCTAATTGTTCCTCAAGTATATGATCAAATGAGCGCATCAGAAGTGAAGATGGATTTAATGGAAGCGTACCCTGATGAGCATAGGGTGTGCGTCGTACGTGGAGCAGGAACTTCAGAGGAATCTCTTTCATGGATGCCTTTATATGAAATCGATCAAGATTTCGTATTGGATAACTTAACAACGCTGTTTGTACCAGCAATCTGTGAATAGAAATTCATACTTATGAGGTATCATGAATTGTAAAGTATAAGGGTGTTATACTATGGGAATTGCAGAAAACATTAGTAATACTAGGTTTTTTAGACAATCTATGGTACACTGTATGTTAGACATAAACAAGTAGCAAGAAAGCGATGCTTAATAGTGTCGCTTTTTTGGGCTTATAGAAAAGGAAACTTATGAAATTTAATACATTAGAAATTAACGAAGCAATTTTAAAAGCAGTAGAAGAACAAGGATATACAACGCCAACTCCAATTCAAGAAAAAGCAATCCCTCATGCATTGTTGGGAAAAGATATTTTAGGATGTGCACAAACTGGAACAGGGAAGACTGCAGCATTTTCCATTCCTACCATTCAACGATTGCACAAACATGAGCCAAATAAGATAAGAAGTTTAATCTTAACTCCTACCAGAGAATTGGCGATTCAAATACAAGAAAACATTCATGCCTATGCAAGACATACCAATATCAAAAGCACAGTAATTTTTGGAGGTGTTTCTCAACGCCCTCAAGAAGAAGCAATTAAACGAGGTGTTGATATTTTGATTGCGACACCAGGACGTTTGTTGGATTTAATGAAACAGAAAATTATACGTATCAATCAAGTGGAAATCTTTATTCTAGATGAAGCGGATCGTATGTTAGATATGGGGTTTCTATTTGATGTGAAGCGCATTATTGCTAGTCTTCCAGCTAAAAAACAAACCTTGTTTTTTAGTGCAACGATGCCAAAAGAAATCAAAGCTTTAACACAAACATTATTACATGATCCAATTACCATTGAAGTAACGCCTCCATCATCCACTGTAGATAACATTAAGCAGTCATTGTACTATGTAGATAAGGTGAATAAGAAATTCTTATTGTTGGATTTGCTTAAGAAAGAAAAAGTAGAAAGTGCATTGATATTTACGAGAACCAAGAGCAATGCCAATCGTTTAGGAAAGTTTTTATTAGAACAGAATATAGATACAGGAATTATTCATGGAAATAAATCACAAAATGCACGACAAATTGCGTTATCGAATTTTAAAAATAAAGAGAGCAGAGTCTTAGTCGCGACGGATATAGCGGCGCGTGGTATTGATGTGAATGAATTGAGTCATGTATTCAACTATGATATTCCACAAGAAGCAGAAGCGTATGTACACCGTATAGGAAGAACAGGTAGAGCTGGTAATGAAGGTACTTCAATTTCTTTTGCGGATATCGATGAAGTAGAATTGGTTAAGAATATTCAAAAACTTATTCGTATCAATATTCCAGTGGATCGTGATCATGGATATCCTATGATGATTACTACACCAAGTCCTAAAAAGAAACAACGCTCATCAAAAAGTAGTACACCAAGAGCGAAACAGAGTACTCGTAAGGAAGCTGGAAAAGATACTCCTAAAAAGACGAAGTATCCAAAAAAGGGTAAACCAGATGCATATGCGAAAAAAGATAAGCGTAAAGGGACGCCCAAACCCTTTGCTAATAAAGCAAAAGGGAATACACAAAGAAAGCCAAAGCAAGGCGTTCGTGGTAAATAATATATAAGGAGAATAACGATGAGTATAACAAATCGTAGTCAAATACAAATAGGTGCTAGCGTACAGGTCGTACAAAAGCAAGACCAACGTAGTGGAAAGCTTACACAGGGTGTTGTCGCTAGAATTCTAACAAATTCTAGCAACCATCCAAGAGGCATCAAAGTTATGTTGGAAGGTGGTATTGTGGGGCGTGTTATGGAGATAGAAAAAAGTGATCAGTGATCACTTTTTTTTGTTATAAAGTATTGTTTGTATCGCAGTGTATCTCTTCTAATAAATAAAACAAACGGAATTTATCCTTTGGGGATAATTCAATGTTAACATTGTACAAGTAATGCTGTAAGACATCTCCATCCTTCAATATCTCACTGATTTCTCCACCATCTCTTAACATCTTATCTGAATGTTGGAAAATGGCATTAGTTAGAATTTGTATTTCACTTTCTGTGAAAATAGCCAATTCTTCTAGAATCTGTTTCGATAGGATAGCACTTCGTTTGGCATGACCTACATGTGGATGATTTTCTGCATAGCGAGCAATATCATGTAACATTCCCGCAATACAAGCCAATTCTACATTTGCATGTCTTCGTATTGCAAGCATTGCACAACTTTGAGAAACCCCATACGTATGAATATAGGCAAACTTTTTCGTTGATTCATCTTGTATACTGGCGATATATTGATCGACAATTCCGCGAATAATTTCTAAGCGATCCATGGCTGATCCCCCCTTTCCTATATTCTAACACCATGTGAATGAATTGTATAGGCGACAAGAAAGTGATTCATAAATGAATCATTGAAAAGATTTGCATCTTCCAACATGAGTGGATTTCTTGCTCCCTCATTAATCCATTATGATTATGAATAGCCTTCTTCGTATGCTCACACATACAAAGTGGTTCGCTGTTTTCCTCATAATGGACTTTTTTGATCATTATGTAATTTCATCCATATCACAATGTAACTATCTTCTAGTAATCATCATCATAATATGGTTACATCATAATCTTCTTATGTTACTGTGTCTTTATATCCCATACCTCTTCGCGCAATTACATAACTTGCACTCATATGGATACTCATCCCCTTTGCTTTCCTATATTTTTCTTTTCCTATTTGACTAGTGTTTCTTGGATCAACACAAATGACTTCTATTCCTCCTCTATAAAATCTTCTTATGATATATTCTTTGATTTGCGCATATGCAAATGTTGATAACATTGCATTATACTTCTTCTTTTTATAAAGTTGTTCCATCTTCTTTTGTTCAAAATCTAACTCTTCTATGATGATTGGTTTTCGTCTTGCTTTTACATCATCAAAACATTTCTTGATACTTTGTTGTAAAATTGCCTTTCTTTGATTGCTTGTCTTTTTACTTAAATCAAAGCGATATATTTTTGTGTTAACGACATTTCCCTTATCATCTGTTTCACATACCGCCATATGATCAATATTCAAATCAATCCCAATGGTTCCATAACAGGTTTGTTTCACAAGCTTTTTTTCAACAAGTTCTACGATTGCTTTGATAATAAAATATTCTCCATAATCTCATATTTCATAAGCTATCGCTTTTCCTGATGTATTATGTTTCATCTTCACTGCTCGAACGAGTTCTTCTTTATCGTAATGAAACTCGATCGGTAATACGATGTCCTTTTGTATACTTCTATATACTAAGGTATTTTCATCAATATGATATTTAAAGATATTATTCCCATACTTTCCTTGACGTCTACCGGGGTATCACCATACGGTTCATTCGTGCTTGTTGAAACTCTTTTTTCCATTCTTCATGTTGCTTGCACATTGCGAATTGTTTTTTCATTCTTTTTCTACCACCAAAACCTACTTGTTTTACGCGCTTTTTTAGACCTTTAAGATGAAATCGTTCTCTATGAAGTCGAAAACAAAGCATGGATTTCTGATGCATAAGGCTTTTCAAATTTGCCTTCTCTTCGATTTCCATGAGATAGTCTAACTCTGTTGTTTTATGTTGTTTACTTATTTCTATATATACACTTAAATGTTCTTGTATAAGATTTATCTTAGTTGTGATTTTCTTCATTTTCTTCTCTACACGTTGAATCCTTTTTAATGAGGATAATTGTTGTCGTTTATTACATTCAATCGTTGACTTCAAAATACCTCTTGCCTCATTTATAGCAGAAAGAGGAAGATAATCACTGGTATGATATTGTTGTTTTAAATCTTTGCACATGTTTTGTGGTTTTGGTGCATTATAAAAGTAGATATCATATAACATACGATAAGCTTTATGAAGCATTGACGCATACGTTTCAATGTCCTGTCGAACACATTCTCTAACGTTTTTTTCAAGTTCTTGATAGTAGAACCTTTGTGACATCGTCACTGTTTTCATGAGCACCATCCTTGTCTTTTTCATAGTATAACATAGTACAAATAAGATGCAATTCTATATATGATATATTTTGATGCTCTCCTTAAAATATACCTTGTTCCTCCTATATTTTCGTAAAATAAATAATGGAATCTAACAACTATCTAGCTTTCTATTTCATAATGCAGATTTTTAAAAATTTTGTAGTTTGTCTACAAATAGAAATTTCCTATTAAAAAAAAGGTTCAGCATTGCTGAACCTTCTTCGGCTTATGATGGAATTAAGCTACAGTTACGTTAGAAGCTTGCTGTCCACGATCGCTATCTACGATATCGAAGTTAACTGCTTGTCCTTCTTCTAAAGTTTTGAAACCATCGATGTTGATGCTTGAATAGTGTACGAATACATCTTTTCCTTCATCAGTAGTGATGAATCCAAATCCTTTTTCTGCATTAAACCATTTTACTTTACCTGTACTCATTTTTAGTACCTCCTTAAACATGTTGAATAAGAAGCACTCAAGTGTATAAAAGAATCACAAACTGAATCATTGTACATTGAGCCACATAAATACAATTTCAATCTGTGAAATCATAGTTATTGCTTTTTATTACTTTTAAACCATACCATGTAACCAAACTATTGTCAATCAAAATCGCTGTAAAGTCTGTGTTTTTTATTTTCTTTTGAAAGCAGTTTCAGATTCCTGTGTTTTGGGGTATAATAGAACTAATAAAACAAGTGTATAAACTGGAGGGATATATATGTTGATAAAGGATGAAGCCTTGCGTGAAGCAATCGCAAGAACCCTACAAATGAAACCTGAAGATATTACGATAGCGGATATGGAAAAGCTCACCATGTTATCGGCGAGATCCATGGGAATTATCTCTTTGAAGGGACTACAGCATGCGGTGAATTTGAATTATTTAGATCTTTGTGGGAATGCCATCGAAGACTTAGATCCTATTAAAGATTTAAGAGAGATTGAATATTTGAACCTATCTAAAAATATGCTGCGTGATATTCAGGCATTAAGAGAATTTCGACAACTACAACGTTTGGATATATCACGTAATAATTTGTATACGATGGATGTTAGCGCCCTTGCGGCAATGATCAATTTAAAGGAATTGAATTTAGAACGTAGTAAAGTGGATAATTTATCGTATTTGGAAAATGTGAAGAAATTAGAGAAACTACATGTAGGGATTGAAAATGGACCATTTCCATTAAGTATTCTTGGAATGTTAGGGAATTTAAAAGAAGTTCACATGAACAAGATGTGGTTGTACGACATAAGTGATCTTACGTATTTAAAATATATTGAAGTTCTAGATTTATCTACAAATCTATTCTCTGATTTATCACCACTTCAATATATGAAGAAAACACTGCGTTCTTTAAATTTAACCAATAACCAATACTTAACTGACCTTAGCATCTTAAAAGAATTTGAGAATTTAGAAGTATTAGAAATATCATTTGATAATATTAAGGACTATAGCTTTTTGAAGTATTTGAAAAACTTGAAAGAACTGCGTGCTACACAAAGTGGGTTATGTGATTTACGAGTATTGGAATCTTCTACGAAGTTGGAGAAGCTGGATGTTTCTGAGAATCGTTTGATTCATACAGAGGTACTTCAAAATATGAAAAATTTACGTTACTTTAAAGCAAGTAGTTGTTATTTGAAGGATATTGATTTCTTGAACAATGCGAAGAAGTTAGTAGAAATCAATGTGTATAACAATCACATTACCGATATCGATGAATTAAATGGTTGCGTGGATATGACAACATTAGATGTAGGGGATAATGATATTAAAGATATTACTTGTATGCAGGGAATGAAGAATTTAGAATGTGTTGGTTTATCACACAACGATATTCGAGACATTACACCTTTAAAAGATCTTGTAAAATTGAGTAGTATTGATCTCTATGATAATGTGATTACGGATGTATCTCCCTTGAAGGGTTTGATCAATCTTACATCTCTTCGTTTGGATCATAACGGTGTTATGGATCTAAGCCCTCTAGAGAGCTGTCAGTACTTAAGTTCTATTACCTTGAAGGCGAATTACGTAAGTGATGTAACACCTCTTACAAAGCTTAAAAACCTTTATGAATTGAGACTGGATGATAATCCTATAGAAGATATTACACCACTAGAGAATATGGAGTATTACGATAAGTTTTCTTTTTAATGATAAGGGAATCACTGTATCATTTTCATAACATAGTTTTAAACGGTCACAGGATAACAAAAGAGGCAATTTTTGCCTCTTTTGTTTGTTATAGAATTGTCTTTAATTCATCTAGTGTTTCCTTGAAGAAAGTAAATGCATCATCATAAACCCCATCTTCTCTAGGATCTACACCTGCATGTATCAATTCATCAATAGGGGCTTCACTACCACCTTTGCTTAAGAAGTTTAAATAGTCTTTTGTATCTCCAGCTAATATCTTTTTCACAAAGCTTAATGCTACAGACATACCTAATGTATATTTATATACGTAGAAGTTGTAATAGAAATGAGGGATGTAGTAGCAACCATAACGTTGTAATTCATCCACTTCCACACTATCTCCAAAATAATCAACATTTAAGTCATAATATATTTGTGTAAGTGTTTGAGAAGAAATTGCTTCTTCATGTTCAATCATTTCATGTAACTTGCATTCAAATTTCGCATACATAGGTTGACGATATAGTGTACCAACTAATTGCGTTAATAGATTGTTGAGTAACGTTGCTTTGTAATCTTTATCATCACTTGTAGCCAACAAATACTTATTTAATAATATTTCATTTACAGTCGAAGCGACTTCAGCTACAAAGATTTTGTATCCACTCAATAATGGACGGTTCGCACGACGTGAAAAATAGGAATGCATAGAATGTCCTAATTCGTGTGCTAAGGTACTTAAGGATTCATAATCTTCGTTAAAGTTTGCCAAAATAAACGGCTTGGAATCATGACTTCCTCCAGAATACGCACCACCAATTTTTCCAGTACAAGGAAGGAAATCAATCCAACGCTCTTCTCTTGCTTTATGAAGTAAAGAAATATATTCTTCGCCAAGAGGCGCAAGTGCTTTAGCAAGGATTTCAAAGCTTTCATCGATGGAATATGATTTTTCTACATTCTTTACTAACGGAAGGTAGATGTCATATGGGTGTTGTTCTTCAAGGTTTAATACTTGTTTACGAAAAGCAAAGTATTCATGAAGCGGTTTTTTATGTTTCACATTTGCCATATCTAATACTTTATAGAATAAGGTAGTATCTGCACCATCTCCAAATAAACTTGCTTCTAATGCACTTCCATAATGGCGTGTGCGAGCTTCAAAGACTTGTGCTTTTGCATTTCCAGTTAGTAAATTCATGAATGTATTTTGGTAACGTTTATATTCTCCAAAGTAGTTTTCGAAGGCTTGTTTACGTATGGAGGCATCTTTATTTGTTAAGAATTGAAAGTATGTTCCATCATTTAAGAACTCTTCTTTTCCATTCACAACAACACTAGGATACTCTAAACGCAAGCTATCATAGGTTTCTCCAGGGATACGTTGTAGTTCGCTTACTTGTGCAAGCATAGCTTCTTTTTCATCGTCTAAACGATGCGGAATAGTGCGGAATATTTCTTGCATAGGATAGATGAAATCTTTACAGTCCTCATCTTTTAAGAAGGCTTCAATTTCTTCTTTATGTGCAATGATTTCCAAAGATACAAAGTTCGTAGCTACAATGGTCTTTTGGTACAACATAGCAGCTTTTGATAAGTTTTCTTGTCCTTGTTCACTAGATGGTTCTACATCCGTCATCATTTTTGCATAAGAATATAAATTATCTAAATAACGAGAGAAAGTTTCGTCATCTTCCATAAATGCTATAAAGGTTTCTTTACTATCAGCAATATGTGTTTTATAAGACTTCAACTTAGTAAGAAGCTGTTGGGCTTCTTCATATTGTTCGTCAAAAGCGTTTTGATCTTTAAACAAACTGGTTAAATCCCATGTTAATTCTGTTTCTATTTCATTTCTGTTCATGTTATCACCTCGTATATAGTATTGTATAGGAAATGAAAAGAAATCACAAGTTATTCGTGATTTCTTTCTTCTTCTTGAATTGGCTGTTGTTGTACTTCTTTTGGATGGATTCTTTTATGTGTTTTCTTATGTTTTTTTCGATACCACAAATAAAGGATACCTCCAATAATGAGGATAATACCAATCGCAATCGGTAGTATAATGTAGCTCATGATATAATTCTTTCCATTATGCGCAATCGTATTAACTTCGCTAAAATCTTGATCTTGAGATACACTATCCACATTTTGATATACCAACGCAAAACTTCCTAACTTATCACTTGTAAATAGAATTCTAGATGCACTTTGTGAGGAAGGGAGCTGGTAGACATCTTCTCCATCGATATAATAGACACGATAACTTCGATTATCTTTATCTTTTTTAGGTTTTTTAAGAGAGTATACCATATCTGATTTTGGCTTCAAGGAAGAGAAATCATCGGTTCCATCAATGGTAAACATAGATGCGATTTCCATACCATTCGCATTCGCGATTTTCTTGACTAATTCTTCTTGTTCATCCTTGATACCTTCATCTAGTTCAATCTTAATTGTTTTAGGCATAATCTTATGTAAGAACCCTTGTTCTCCTTGTAAAGCAAGCGCAAGACCAGATGTTTGTAAATCAAAGAGGTCGTCTTGTATAATAACACTGTAGCGTGGAGATAAATTTTCTTGTAATATACGATCAATTACACGAATTTGATCACGTGTTAGAATTGATGTTTTTACTTTGGAGATATCTTCACGGAAACGTATAAGTTCCTCCATTGCCTCTTGTGTAAGTCCTGTTTTTCCACTATAGGTCTTTATAATATAGGCTGCACGTTCCAGTAATACTTGTTTTTGTTCATCATTGGATTTTGTAACTTCAATTTCATAATGGGTGATATTTCCACCAACTTGAACTTGAATATTTTGTTTTCCTTCATTTGCATTATCAAATCCACTTACCATATCCGTAGTCAAATCAAATTCTTTGGTTTTTCCATCTTCAAAATCAATACGAACCTTACCACCTTTTATGTTCAATGTATCTCCAACATTATAAGTAACCGCAGGTTTTTCAATCAATTGCATACTCTTTACTTTTTTATAGGTTGCTTTATATGTAAGGTTGTTCGTTGCTGGTTCTAAGGCGATATCCCAACCATTGAATAAATAGCCTGTCTTAACAGGATCACCTATAACAGGTGTCATTCCATTTTCAATTTGCATAGTAAGTATTGAACTATCTGGATAGAATGTTCCATCTACTGCATCAAAGGTAAGGGTCACATAGTTTTTAGCATCGACTTTCTTTTGATTGCGTACAACATCAATATCAGATGCTTTCACAAACCCATAGCTATATTTGTATGGATAAGTTCCATCTTCTAATACTTCTTTATTTTTGTTTAAGGCAACATCACTTTGTACACGATACCATGTACCACTCTTATTCTTAACTTTTTCTAATAAGATAAAGGAACCATCGTATCCCTTTGGAATGGTATACAGAGTATCTGCTTTTTTCTCAGCCTTTGTATATACTGAAACTTCTTTTTGTTGGCTAATTCCAATCGCGTATTGATCGAGATCTTTAGAGCCTAATGCTGCATCGATTTGATAATAGTACTGTGCTGCTTTTTCACCCCAATAAGGATCGGAAGCATAGGATACGTTCATACCACCAGCTTTATTTCCGAAGTATCCTCCGTGGAACTGGAACGCTTGTGGGTTTAAGTAAGACTTTGAAATATAATGCAGAGCATGAGAGTATACGCTTGCGCCTACACTTGCATAGCGAGAAGCACTTTCTTCTGCACTGGAATCATAAGCTGCATGTCCAAATAAGTTATTCTTGTTGTAAGCGATATAGCTTCTTCCTATAGCACTTTCATTTAAGGATAAGGATAACATCATGAGCGCATTAGAACCAAATTGGTTTTGATATTGGAAGAATGCATCACTTCCTTGAAAGAGTAGAGATTGTGTCAAAATATCATGGATATAATTATCTTTGTCATAAAAATCAGTAATTGTCTGATTAAAACCCAAAGCATCTTTCAGATAGGATTCTAATTGTTTTGGGGTGTAAGAGGAAGAAGAACGATGATCCATATATTGATAATAATTATAGTATGGTTGTGATTCGTTCACCGCATTTTTATACGTATTGTTTCGATAATCCTGCATCATAGTTTTATAAGAAGTGTAAAAATAATGTGTATCATAACTATAATAGGTTGTTTCTTCTTTTAGATAGGAAGGGGCACTAGATAGGGAGATAGAGTTTGCATATGTTTTGGATAAGGCACTAGATTTTAATCGATGATAAAGCACCTCATCTTTTACCACAAAAGAAGAAACACTAGGTATTTTTTCATAAGGGTAAATCGTAACATCAGCCGCATTTGCCCATCCAACGACACCAGAGATTTTAAATTTCACTTTGTTGGTTGCTACATTATATTCTAAGAAAGCTGCATCATTTCCATAACAGCCATTTAAATATCCGCTATCCCCACCGCTGTCTAAGGTATATTCTGTATTCACATCACAGCTTGCACTGCTATCGAAGGAAACTACACCTTGATCCACATAGAGGAAGGAATCGCCATAAGTAATTCCTAGATTGTTATATTTGGTATTGAGTAGCGTATGCGAAACTTTTGCTTCTGCATAGCTATCAAAAGTATTTACGATTTCATAATTTCCTTTTTTATCCACACTAACGATATGGAACTTTCCATCTGCACTTAAAGTGTCGCTTTTGGCAGTAAGCGTAGTAATGGATAAGAAGAACATAGCAAAGCATAATAAAGATGTAATTATTTTTTTCCTCATGATAGTACCTCCACGATGTATTTATTATAACGTACTTTGTAAAAAACATCATGTAATTTCAAGAACCTTTTGTATTTTGTAAGGAATTTTTACATCCTTGATTTTTTAGTTTTTAAGTGAGAGTGTTTGAATTGACATACGAGAAACAATCTTATACAATAGGAACGTACCCTGACACCCCAGGGGGGAGGCATTTATGAAAGATGAAAGAGCAAAAGCTTTAGCAAATTTAAAAACAGCAAAAGGTCAAATTGAAGGCATCATAAAGATGATTGAAGATGGACGATACTGTATTGATATATCCAATCAAATATCGGCTTCTACATCCTTATTGAAAAAGGCAAACTTGCATATATTAAATGGACATTTGAATTCTTGTGTGAAACGAGCGATAGTAGAAAAAGATGCTGATGAAAAAATGAAGGAAATTGAGGATATCTTAGCAATCCTAATGAAATAGAGGTAAATTATGAAGAGAAAATATAACATAAAAGGAATGCACTGTGCAGCGTGTGCCGCAAGTGTAGAAAGAGTTTTAAAGAAGCTTCCCTTTATTGAGGAAGCTAGTGTCAACTTATTAAAAGAAGAAGTGCACATACAAACAACGAATGAGTATGATGAAGAACAGGCAATACAAGCTGTTGAAAAGGCTGGATTTCAAATGGAATGTGCAAGTGAAAGAAAGAGTCAAACGTTTCAAGTAGAGGGTATGATGTGTGCCTCATGTGCTTCTAGTATTGAACGCATTTTAAAGAAACGTGAAGAAGTTGTGGAGGCAAGTGTCAATCTTTTAGTGCATACTGTGAATATTACGTACGATGATTACCAGTTTGAAAACTGGAAACAAGCTCTAGATAAAGCAGGATTTACCTTGTTGGATCAAGAAGCCTTTGAAGATGTTCGTATATCCATTCAAGGTATGACGTGTGCCACTTGTGCCATCACTATTGAAAAAGCACTACAAAGTCTAGATGGAATTGAGCAAGCACAAGTAGATCCTCTCTTAAATCAAGCAAGTGTTCGCTATGATAAAAAACGAATCAAGCAACGCGAGATAGTAGAAGCGATAGAGCGAAGTGGTTATCATGGAGAAATTAAACTAGAACAAAAAGAAGTAATCGAACGTAAAAGTTATGAATCTTTACGTATTTATATAACCTTAGCAATTGCGGCTGTCTTATTGTATATAGGAATGTCGCATATGTTGGGAAGTATCGAACTTCCTTTGCCAGATATCATTCATTATAAGACGCATCCACTTAATTTTGCAGGAATTCAATTCGTTCTTGCGACGCTTATTCTAATTTCGGGAAATCATTTCTTTGTACGTGGAATGAAGGCTCTGTTTCATAAAGCTCCCAACATGGACACTTTGGTTGCCTTGGGAACTGGAAGTGCTTATCTATATTCCTTGTATTCTTTGGTTATGATTTTACAAGGAGATGTACATGCTGTACATGCGTTATATTTTGAATCGGCGGGTGTTGTCGTTGCGCTGGTACAATTTGGAAAGCATTTAGAAGAACTTTCAAAGAAGAAAAGTACGAGTGCTATCTCGGCGTTGTTACAGTTACGTCCAAATACCGCAACGTTATATAGAGATGGAAAAGAGATTGAAATATCGATTGATGAAGTCGTTGTACATGATGTATTTGTTGTAAAACCTGGAGAACATATTCCTGTGGATGGAATTCTAGTAGAAGGAAGTTCGAATGTAGATGAAAGTATGTTAACAGGGGAAAGTATGCCAGTGAAAAAGAACGTTAATGATACGCTGATTCAAGGAACGATAAACATCGATGGAAGACTTCTTATGGAGTGTACAACAACGCAAGAAGAAACAACACTTTCTAAGATCATTGCCCTTGTAGAAGATGCACAGGCAAAGAAAGCACCAATTGCTCGTATTGCAGATCGTATTTCTTTATATTTTGTACCTACTGTTATGGGAATTGCCTTTCTTGCCTTTGTGGCATGGTATATCGCCACAAAAGACTTTGCATTCTCATTAAGTGTATTTGTAAGTGTTATGGTGATTGCCTGTCCATGCGCTTTGGGTCTTGCGACTCCAACTGCGATTATGGTGGGAAGTGGAAAAGCAGCGCAATCAGGTATCTTTATGAAAAGTGGAGAAGCTTTAGAAGTAGCGAGCAGTGTCGATGTAGTCGTATTTGATAAAACAGGAACGATTACCATTGGAAAACCAGTTGTAACAGATATCTTTACATTACAAAGTGAAGAAGAGGTTTTGCGTTATGCGGCTCTTCTAGAACAAGGAAGTAAACATCCATTAGCACAAGCAATTTTGCACAAGGTGGAAGAAGAAAATATTGAGTATTCACAAATAGAAGATATTCAAACTTTAAATGGAAGAGGTTTATTTGCTACTTATCAAGGAAAACAGCTTATGGTAGGAAGTCGTAGATATATGGAAGAAAACAATCTTGATACCAAGGCATTTGAAGAACATGAAATAGCCTATTTAAAAGATGGAAAAAGTGTTGTATGGGTAAGTTATGCTCAAGAAGTGATTGGTATCCTTGCGATTGCCGATCGTATAAAAGATAATGTTGCACAAGTTATGACACGCTTAAAACAAAGTGGAAAACAGGTGTATATGATTACAGGAGATCATAAGATTGCAGCGGAAGCGATTGCGAAACAAGCAGGAATTGATCAAGTTATTGCGCAGGTGTTACCAGATCAAAAGGGTGAAGAGATAAAAAAACTTCAAGCTTTAGGTCATAAAGTTGCGATGGTTGGAGATGGAATTAATGATGCGGTTGCGCTAAGTCAAAGTGAAGTAGGGATTGCGATTGGTAGTGGAAGTGATGTGGCAATCGAGAGTGCTGATATTGTATTGATGAAAGATGATGTTGCTGGTGTAGAAACTGCGATACGTTTATCAAAAGCAGTTATTCGTAACATTCATCAAAACCTATTTTGGGCATTTTTCTACAATGTTTTAGGTATTCCTATTGCAGCGGGTATCCTGCATATATTTGGAGGTCCATTATTATCTCCTGTATTTGCAGGAGCTGCCATGGCATTATCTTCTGTAAGTGTTGTATCCAATGCCCTTCGTTTAAAGAAATTTCGTTAAAAATGTACGAATTTAGATGAAAAATAAAACGAAGTATAGTACAATAAGAATGTTAGAAAAAAATGAGGTGCATTATGGATAGTTCAACTATTATCATCATTATTGTTGTTGTAGTTTCAACGGTTGTTTGTGCGTTAACATCCAAAATTATCAAGAATAAAATGATGAAACGACTTTTAGAAGATTTAAAGAAAGCAGATTTCGAAGATTATTTCAAAATGATTGATTCTACTGTTTGTAAATTTTACTTTCCAGCATTTAATCGTGAATACATGCGTATGAATGGTTTGGTTATGCAGGGAGAAAAAGAGAAAGTAGAAGAACAATTTGACTTGATGTTAAACATGCGTATGAACAAACAACAAGAAATTGATATCGTAATGAAATGTTTCTACTATTATCTTGAAGATGAGAACAAAAGAAAAGCAAAAACATTATTAGAAAGAATCCGTAAATTCGGAGAAGATTATTTTAAAGAAAGCCAAGTTATGTATGATGTATGTCTTGAGAAATCAGTTGCATACATTGATGAAATGGAAGAAGCTTTAAAAGATCCTGAATGCACTGGTCCAAATCGTGGAATGTTCTTGTATATGTTAGGTCTTCAATATGGTAATGGTGATCAGAAAAAGAAGATGAAAGAATATCTTAGAGAAGCACAAGGGTTATTGAAAAATACACCTTATGAACTTAAAATCAGAAGTATCTTAAAATAAAGGAATCCGCTCTTTCTTGTATAGGATAGAGCAGATTCTTTTTTTGTTTTATGATAGCATTTACCTAAGTGTTAGTATGCAGTATAATTACCATAATGAAAGATAGTGAGGGGTATATATGAAAAAATGGTATGATGAAGAATATGAATTTAAAATAGAAGTGATTGGGTTTTTACAAGGCGATAGTACAGAACGATATTGTAGGAATGGTGAAGAAATTGGAGATACCTACACATGTGGTTTTGGTTGTCCAGTCAATAAAGATGGGCAAGGAATTTGTTCAAAAGTGATGATGATATTGTATCCGATTATGGAAGCGGTAAGAAGTGGTGGAGATCTAGAAAATATTGGTGGTGATAGTAAATACAGCAAAGTTTTTGTTTGTCCAGATGGCTGTGTGATGTTTCGATTAACCGCAACAAAACTAGATAATGAAAACTTCTATAAAGGAAAATTCTTTTCACCAATAACAAACGAACAACAATAATATAGAACATAAGTACAGAGAGGAGTTCGCTCATGAGTATTAGAAAAGCAAACAAAGAAGATGTATGTAGAATCGCAGAAATATTTGTCTTCAATAATAGAATGAATTATTTTCCTATATTTCAAGATGAATCTTTTTCCTTTGATGAATTACAAGTAATACCTTTGGTAGATAACTACTTTACCAAAGAAGACATATTGGAAAACTTATATGTACTGGATGATGGAATCATTAGAGGCTTTTTACAAATGCAGGATAGAGAACTATGCAAACTCTATGTGGATCCTTTTTTTCAAGGTAAAAGATATGGAGCTCAATTGATCACATATGCGATAGATGAATTAAGTGCCAATCAATTATGGGCACTAGAAAAGAATATAAGAGCTATATCTTTTTATAAAAGACACGGATTTCACGTAACGAAAGAAAAGAAGTTGGAAGAAGATACAAGTGAATATCTAGTCCAACTAAAGCGAACAAAAAGTTTTTAAAGGGTACGCAATATTTTAAGAATTTAGACTAGAATACATAATAGATAAAGGAAGGTCTATCAAATGAAAAAAATTCTATGTATATTATGTAGTTTGCTAATGTTAACAGGATGCAGTATGGATGTATCGTATATGGAATTTATGGATGATTATTTAGAAAACACAGATACCTATACTTCGATTGAAGATATCTTAGGTTATATTGAGTTTGATGATGCTCAAATTGGATTAAGTATCGCAAAGACAAAAGAAGGCAGCGAAGCTTTGTTGTTGGATCAACGATATCGTGATGAGAAAGGCTTCCTATCTTCTTCTACCCATGAACATCATGTGTCTTTGACATATAAAGAAAGCGATGGGAAAAGAATTTGGTATGAGGCACTTATAAGTGGTGACGTGTTCCATTATAGTGAAGATAAAACTACAGATTATAAGTATGTATGTGGTATCCTAGATGGAACGATTTCCAAAATTTCTTATCAAGTTAAAGAGCTCAAACAAAAATCATTTACCTTTGATTATTTATCGAAGAAGGTAGAGGTTACACTTTGGGTATTGCGTTTACCAAAAGAAGAAACATTCGATATACAAACTTTAAGTTATTCATAATGCATGGATAGGAAAAGGAAGGGTATGTATGAACGATTATAGGAAGTTTGAAACTCGTAAAGAGTTTCGTGATTGGTTAATGGAACATTGTTTATCTAGTGAAGGAGTATGGTTATACTTTGATAAAGCTAAGAAATCTTCAACGTTAAAAGCAAGTGAAGCATTGGAAGAAGCACTTTGTTTTGGTTGGATTGATGGACAAATGAAAAGCTTAGATGAAACAGGTTATGTAAAATACTTTTCTTTGCGTAGAAAAAATAGTAAATGGTCTGAGAAGAATAAGAAACTTGTTATGGAGCTTGAAAAGAATGGAAGTATGAGTGATTTTGGTAGAGTTAAAATACAAGAAGCAAAAGAAAATGGTCAATGGGATGTGAATCATACCATTGTAATAGAGAATGAGGATATTGACTTACTTCTGAGTGAACTACAGGGTATAGAGCCAGCATATACCAATTTTATAGCGATGTCTCCTTCCGTAAAGAAAACTTATGCGAAAGCATATAAAGATGCGAAAACTGCAGAAGGAAAACAAAAACGTTTCTCTTGGATTGTGGAGAGATTGAATAAAAATTTAAAACCAATGTGAAAGTTTTAGGAAAGAGAGGAACCCATAATGAAACCAAGAGATTTATTAGATATCGTACAAATTAGTGAACGATTAAAAGATACTACAAGACATTGTTATACATCTAAGGGAAGACGTGAGAGCGTTGCGGAACATAGTTGGATGATGTCTTTAATGGCATACTTTATGAAGGATGAATTTCCAGAAGTAGATATGAATAAAGTAATGGTCATGTGCATTCTTCATGATTTAGGTGAAGCATTTACAGGAGATATTCCTACGTTTGAAAAGACAGAGAAGCATGAAGAAATAGAGAAAGAAAAACTATATGCGTGGGTACATTCACTTCCAGGTGACTATAGTAAAGAAATGATTTCACTTTATGAAGAAATGGAACAACAAGTGACTATAGAAGCAAAAATCTATAAAGCAATCGATGGGTTAGAGGCCGTAATTCAACACAATGCATCGGACTTATCAACGTGGATTCCACATGAATATGAATTAAACAAAACATACGCAAATGATAAAGTTTCCTTTTCAAGCTATCTAACAGCTCTTAGAGAAGTCATACGAGAAGATACCATACAAAAGATAGAAGAAGGAACTAGAAATAAGGGAGAATAGTATGAAGAATCCTTGGGAAGAAATACCACTTTCAGATTATGAAAATCATATGAAGTTGGATTCTGTTTTCCAGCTACAAACCATGAATGAAATGATGAAGGGGCAATTCTCTGCATACCTCGTTCACTCTGTCATGATTCTTGGTATTGCGGGTGGAAATGGTCTTATACACATCAATCCACAACAGTATACCAAAGTGTATGGAGTGGATATTAACAAAGCCTATTTGAAAGAAGTAGAGAGCAGATATGTGCATCTCAAAGATGTACTATGTTGTCTAGCAGTAGACCTCTTGAAAGAAGCGAATACACTTCCTCAAGCAGAGTTACTGATTGCGAATTTATTGATTGAATATATTGGATATGAAGCTTTCCAGAAGGTGGTGCAACAAGTACAACCACAGGTTGTATCCTGTATTATACAAATGAATGAAGAAGATGGTTGGATATCAGATTCTCCATATCTACGTGCATTTGATAATCTTAATAAAATTCATCATCAAATGGAGGAACTTCCTTTGATAGAAGCATTACAAGCAATCGGATACGACTTCATAAAAGAAACTCATCAACCTCTACCCAATGGAAAGAAACTTGTACAACTTGATTTTGCGGTACAATAAACTACACAATAAGTATATGTATGGATACAAATAAAATATAGCGAGTCTAATGTAAGAGGAACTTATATGAATATAAAAGAAAGAGCTAAACAGTTAAAAGTTGATATTCCAGCTCTGTTTCTATGCTTAAAAAGTAATAAGACACCTCGTATCGCAAAAATCTTTGCGGCAGTTACAGTGGCATATGCACTATCTCCCATTGATATCATCCCAGACTTTATTCCCTTTCTTGGGTATTTTGATGATATTATTATCCTACCAGCTTTGATCCTATGGACCTTGAAGTGGATTCCAAAAGATTTGTTTGAGGAATTCCGTGAAGAAGCGAAAGGAATGTGGAAAAATGGGAAACCAAAAAAATGGTATTTTGCGATTCCAATTCTAGCCATTTGGTTGAGTGTTATTTATTTCATCATGCGTTAAAGGAAGGTGGAGGAAATGGAAGGATTACGAATTTGTTTCATCATTATACTTTTGCTTATTCTTGTAGGGATACTAAAAGGGAAGAGACTTTGTAAACATACTTTTTTATGTAGACACTGTCATAAAGAATTCCATCCAAGATGGACAAAAATCATCTTTGAAATTCATGCGTTTGATGAGTTCCAATTGGAATGTCCATATTGCAAGACAAAGGATTTTTGTAAAGACTTAGGGAAAAAGAAGCATTCTTGTTAATATATTTCATAAGAAAGCCACCTTTACGATGGCTTTCTTATGTTTGACATTTGTTTATAAGGATTATGATTTTCTAATTTGGATGTTAATTTCATCAACTAATGTACAACAGGTAATACTACGTTTTGCGCTCATGATAGGACTTTCTAAAAGTCCTTTTTCTATACATTCATGAATATGTGCTACCTCGTAAATCATTTCATAATCCACAGGGTGTTGGATGGTAGTTGTTTGTTGTTGTGTGTGTATGGTATACTCTCTTGCTTTCCAATAAGAAGGCACATGTATATAACCTTGGTCAAAATAAAAAATTGCATGATGTAAGGTATCTCCATTCATAGAAATACGACTATTGATTAAGGTATCATCCATCACGATGTTCATACTTACACGCTCACATGTTTGTGTGCTTTCAAACAATCCACTTGCTTGTATTGTAGTGGTTTTTGGTTCTAATACATAATCTAATAGTTCAAGAGTATAATTTGCACTTCCATACACTACACCACCCTGTGTGGGATCATGCATCCAAGGGGAAGAAGTATTTGGAAAGGAACAACTCATTTCTACTTGATGAAGGTGTCCAAATGTTTGTGCTTGTATGTGTTGTTTGATTTCTTGCATGACAGGAAGGAAGACACTTTTCTGCGCTTCCATGAGAAACAAGCCCTTTTCTTTCGCAAGTTCAAACACTTCATTTGCTTGTTCTTTGGATAAGGCAATGGGTTTTTCACAAATCACATGCAATCCATGATGAAGTGCTTGTTTTATCTCTTGTACATGTGTTGCGTTGTTGCTGGCGATATAAACAACATCAATATGTTCATCTTTATATAATTCTTCATAACTACCATAGGCTTTGATACCATATGCTTGTGCTTTCTCTTGTGCTTTCTCAAGACTTCTTGAGGCAATCGCAACTAATGTATCTCCATATTCTAAAACCGCATGCATGAAGCGATCTGTGATTGTAGCGCAAGTTATAATGCCATAACGTAAGTTCATAGTATTCACCTCTTAGGTGTATTTTACCATGAATTTCCTTCCTTTGAAATGATGATAACCAAAGAAATTGCAGGGCATTATTTTAGAAGGCGGGTATTGGTTTCAATGTGTTTAAAAGGGTATATTTTTTAATTTTGGAGATTGGGCAAAAGAGTTGCGTAAAAATAACATTTCTCTATATACTAGTTAACATAAGGAAGGTATGCATATGGAAATAATAAAACGAGATGGTTCTATTCAAAATTTTGATGAAGGTAAGATAAAGGAAGCGATTAGAAGAGCTTTTTTTAGTACATCTACATCCATTGAAGAATCTACATTAGATGCAATCACAAAAGAAATAAGCACGATTGTAATGGCTGATGTAGAGCATGTTGGTGTAGAGCGTATTCAAGATAAAGTAGAAGAGACACTGATGTCACATCAGTATTATAAAGAGGCAAAGAGTTATATTTTATATCGTCAAAAACGTAGTGAGAATAGAGGGATATTACAGGAGTTTGTAAAAGCTGTGAAGGATGATGGAATTTTACCAATCCTTTTACGCGTACAAAAAGAATATCCTGAAGATGCATATTCTATGAAAGACTTGTTGATGAAACTACAAACATTTTTAAAGGATGATATGAACGGAGAAGAACGTTTATCAATGTTAATTAAAGCTTGTGTAGAATTGATTCGTAAAGAAGCCCCTAAGTGGGAATACATCGCCTCTTGTTTTTTATCGTATCAAATTCATAATGAGATTGATGCACGTATGCAACACCATGCCATCCATTCATTCTTAGAAAAGTTACAATACCTAACAAAAGAAGGATATTATGGGGAATATATTACCAATGCTTATCAAGAGGGCGAGATTGAAGAATTGGGACGATATGTCAAAGATGAAAGAGATTATCTGTTTACCTTTAGTGGACTTGATTTAATCTTGAAGCGTTATTTGATTACGACACATCAACATGAAATTTTAGAAACGCCACAAGAAATGTTTATGGGGATTGCGATGCATTTAGCATTACCTGAAAAAGATCGTGTGAAATGGGCAAAAGAAATCTATGACATTTTGAGTACTTTAAAAGTGACTATGGCTACACCTACCATGTCAAACGCTCGTAAACCATATCATCAGTTATCTTCTTGTTTTATTGATACGGTAGATGATACTTTAATGAATATTTATAAGAGTATAGAAAACTTTGCGCAAGTTTCGAAGTATGGAGGAGGAATGGGTCTATATTTTGGAAAGGTTCGTGCGAATGGTAGTGATATTCGAGGCTTTGAGGGAGCTGCAGGAGGCGTTATACGTTGGATTAAACTTGTGAATGATACTGCCACAGCGGTTGATCAATTAGGCGTTCGTCAAGGGGCAGTTGCAGTGTATCTAGATGCATGGCATAAAGATTTACCAGAGTTTTTAAATCTGCGCACAAACAATGGTGATGATCGTATGAAAGCACATGATGTTTTCCCAGCTGTTTGTTATCCAGATTTATTTTGGAAAATGGTAAAAGAAGATATCAATGCCTCATGGTATTTTATGTGCCCTCATGAAATTGCGAAGATAAAAGGATACCACTTGGAAGATAGTTATGGTGAAGAGTGGGAAGAAAAATATTTTGAATGTGTACAAGACAGTCGTATTTCCAAACGAGAAATGAGTTTAAAAGATATCGTAAGATTGATTTTGAAGTCCGCAGTAGAAACAGGTACTCCATTTACCTTTCATCGTGATCATGTGAACCGTATGAATCCAAATGGACACGAAGGAATGATCTATTGTAGTAATCTGTGTACAGAAATCGCACAAAACATGAAACCGTTTGAACTTTTGGAAAAAGAAGTTGTAGAAGTACAAGGGGAAACCATCATTGTGGAGAAAAGCAAAGCAGGAGAATTCGTTGTATGTAATTTGGCTTCCTTGACCCTTGGAAATATCGATGTGTCGAATGAAGAGGAACTTCAACATGTAATACGTGTTGTGGTAAGAGCTTTAGATAATGTTATCGATTTAAATTATTATCCACTTGAATATGCGAAGATTACGAATCGTAAATATCGTCCTATAGGATTAGGCGTGAGTGGATATCACCATATGCTAGTAAAACAAAATTTACGTTTTGAAAGTGAAGAACATCTTCACTTTGTAGATCAATTGTTTGAAAAGATCAATTACTTTACAATTGAAGCAAGCAGTCTTCTAGCAAAAGAAAAAGGAAGTTATAGCGTATTTTCAGGAAGTGATTGGGAAAATGGAAACTACTTTGAAAAACGTGGATATGATAGTGCACAGTGGTTAGACTTAAAAGAAAGAGTGCATGAACAAGGAATGCGTAATGCGTACTTAATGGCAGTTGCGCCAACAAGTTCAACTTCTATTATTGCTGGGACAACTGCGGGTGTTGACCCGATCATGAACAAATATTATTTAGAAGAGAAAAAGGGAAGTATGATTGCTCGTGTTGCGCCTGATTTAGATGCGCAAACATTTTGGTTATATAAGAATGCACATCTCATTGATCAAGAATGGATTGTAAAGGCTGCAGGTATTCGTCAACGTCATATTGATCAAGCACAATCCCTAAACCTATATATCACCAATGAGTTTACATTACGCCAAGTGCTCACATTGTATATTCATGCATGGGAATATGGAGTAAAGACAATATATTATGTACGAAGTAAATCACTAGAAGTAGAAGAATGCGAATCATGTGCATCCTAGAAGGAGAACCTATGAAAGAACAATTAAGGAAGAAACCCTTGTTTAATGAACTTGGAGATATAGAAGTAAATAAACGAATGATGATCAATGGAAACACAACCAATCTAAATGATTTTAATAATATGAAATATACGTGGGTTTCTGATTGGTATCGTCAAGCAATGAACAATTTCTGGATTCCAGAAGAAATCAACTTAAACCAGGATGTAAAGGATTATCGAAAGCTATCCTCGAAAGAGAAAAGCGCTTATGATAAAACGTTATCTTTTCTTATCTTTTTGGATTCCATACAGACAGCCAATCTTCCCAATGTAGGAGATTATATTACAGCGAATGAAGTGAATCTATGTTTAACGATACAAGCTTTTCAAGAGGCTGTGCATTCACAAAGTTACAGCTACATGTTAGATTCCATTTGTTCACCTCAAGAAAGAAACGATATTTTATATCAATGGAAAGATGATGAACACTTACTAAAACGTAATAAGTTTATTGGAGATTTATATAATGATTTTCAAGAACACCGAGATGGTGAACATCTTATGAAAACAATTATGGCGAATTATATCTTAGAGGGAATTTATTTCTATTCTGGATTTATGTTCTTTTATAACCTTGGAAGAATGGGGAAAATGCCTGGATCTGTCCAAGAAATACGTTATATCAACCGTGATGAAAATACTCATCTTTGGTTATTTCGCTCAATGATTTTAGAACTACAAAAAGAAGAGCCTAGACTATTTCGTGATGAATTAATCGAGACTTATAAAGATATGTTACGTCAAGGTGTTGAAGAGGAAATCAAGTGGGGTGAATATGTTTTAGGGAATGATATGGAAGGACTTACTATGGAGATGATTTCCGATTATATACATTACCTGGGAAATCTAAGAAGCACCTCTTTAGGATTTGGTGTTTTATATGAAGGATTTGAAAATGAACCAAAATCTATGGAATGGGTTTCTATGTATGCCAATGCCAATCTTATCAAAACAGACTTCTTTGAAGCACGTTCTAGTGCATATGCGAAGTCTAGTGCCCTTGTGGATGATTTATAAGAGATTTATTTATGTAACTATTAGGAAGTTGCCATGGCAACTTCTTTTTACACCCATTTTTGTATTGCTTTATAAATACTACTTATAAAATACAACTCATAACATAAGCTTTTTAGATTCTAAACTATTTTGTGCTATACTATTCATATACTTTATAAGATAACACAAAGGAGGACGTTATGAGTGAATTAAGGAGTTTGCCAAATTTAGGACCATTTATTGTAGATCAATTGTATGAGGTAGGTATTTTGTCAGGAGAAGACTTAAAAGATGTAGGCGCTAAGCAAGCATGGCTTAAGATTCAACAAATTGATGAGAGTGCTTGTATTCATCGTTTATATTCTTTAGAGGCGGCGATACAAGGAATTAAGAAAAAAGATTTACCTCAAAATATAAAAGACGAGTTAAAAGAATTTTATAATGAGCATAAGAAATAACTGTTAGAAGTTTGGAGGGTTGTGTATGAGTGTCATTAAGCTAGATCATGTTACAAAAGATTACGGACACGGTAAGGGAATCTTTAATATTTCTATGCAGATTCATAAGGGAGAAGTATATGGATACCTAGGACCTAATGGTGCAGGAAAAACAACTACTATACGACATCTTATGGGATTTATCAAAGCAGATCAAGGAAGTGTTACCATACGACGTAAGAATTGTTGGAGTAAACAAAAAGAAATACAAAATAGTGTAGGATACTTGCCAGGAGAAATAGCCTTTCCAAATGATATGAAGGCAAGTGCATATATTAAAATGATTGCGAAACTTCGTCATATGAAATCTATGAATCGTGCAGATGAAATTATCCAACTGTTTGAACTTGATACAAGTGTTTCCTTGAAACGTATGTCAAAAGGAATGAAACAGAAAGTAGGGATTGTGACTGCATTTATGCATGAACCATCCTTGTTAATTCTAGATGAACCAACGAGCGGATTGGATCCATTAATGCAAAATCGATTTGTAGAACTTATTGAACAAGAAAAAAAGAAAGGCACTACAATTTTGATGTCTTCTCATATGTTTGATGAGGTAGAAAGGACTTGTACAAGAGTTGGTATTATCAAAGATGGAAGGATCATAGAAGAAAAAAATGCGGATGAATTACGTCATAGTCGAAAGAAATCATATAAGATAGAGTTCTTCAAACAAGAAGAATTTGCGTTGATGTGTGAGCTTCCATTCGAAAAAACTGATGTTCTACAAGATAAACTGCAAATGATTGTACATGTAAACGATGCGAGCATCAATGAATTATTACGTACCTTATCTGCTTTTCATTTGAAATATTTAAAAGAAATAAAACACAATTTAGAAGATTATTTCATGCAGTTTTATGGAGGTGAACATCATGATTAGTTTTCCTCTATTAAGACAAACCATAAAATCCAATCTCAAGTTTTTATGTGCGTTTACTTTTATATTATGTGTATTTTTGGTTGTTATGTGCTATGTGTTTACACCAAGCACAGTGGAAGATTTAAAGGTTGTGACGAAGGGTACGGCGTTAGGTCATATCTTTGGTAATAATGGCACACTTATAAGTTTTATGTCGAATTCCTTTTATGCATTAATGGCTATTGTATTTCCAATGGTATATTCGATTATGGTAGGAAATCGTTTGATTGCAGAGAAAGTTGATCGTGGCAGTATGGCTTGTTTGTTATCGACGCCATTGACGCGTAGAAAAATTACGCTTACATCAGCTTTTTACTTTGTTATATCTCTAATGGTAATGTGGGGAACTGCATCATTCATTGGTTATCTAGCTGCGGATATATTTCAAAAAGGCGCATTAGATACAGACACTTTTCTAATGATGAATATGGGATGTTTTCTGTATCATTTTGTCATCAGCTCTATTTGTTTTTGTTGTTCATGCATATTCAATACTTCTAAGGGTTCCTTAACGCTTGGCGCGGGTATTCCGATTGCATTTTTTGTTATTTCTTTATTTATCAAGCTATCAGATGATTTGAATATGTTGAAGTATTTTACTTTAAATACCTTGTTTGATACACAAAAAATAATTGAGGGAAGTGGATATATGAATTCATTTATGTATATGATTGGTATTGGAATATGTCTTTACTCGATTGGAATTATTGCTTTTCAAAAAAAAGATTTACCACTTTAGACTGCATAGCAGTCCTTTTTTCTATCCAATATGTTAAGTATTGAGAATTAAGTATAAAGTTTGTTGATTTTTTAGGAATTTTAAAATTCATCTCGTATAGGTAAAGTGTAAGAACAAAAAAGGAGATGATATATATGGCTACAAAAGATGTAACAAAAGTGAGCTATAAAAATGATGTGTTCTTCAAATTCGCCCTATCTTCACAAGATGAAGATTCCAAAATGATTCGTCACTTTATGATTAAGGAGATTACAGGGATTGACCCAGTAGATAGTATTGTGGTAAACCCTGAAATGGATCCAGAAGCACTTGCAGGTAAGAAAATCATATTGGATGTGCACGTAAAAGACATCCATGGAAATGAATATGACATGGAGATGCAAGTTGAAGGATTACTTACAAATCTAACGAATCGATTTGAGTATTATGGCGCAAAGATGTTAGAGAAACAACTAAAAGAAGGAGAGGATTATTTAGATTTGAAACCAGTGTATCAAATTATCTTTATGGATAACTATTCTGAAGATAAAGGGAAACTGATTATGAAGTATCAAATGAGAAATGAAGAAGGAAAGGAAGAAAGTACACATGCCTTAATACATAGAACGTACATACATTTACCAGTGATAAACGACATTGTAAAGAAAAAAAAGACGGAGGAATTAACAGCTTTCGAACAAATGTGTTATCTCTTTAAAAACAATGAAGACGATGATATAATAAAGACAAAGGAAAGCGTGGTGAGAAAGCTTATGGAAAAACATGAACGAATGAGCGATAATGAACAAATATGGACACTCGCAGAACAAATCCAGATGGCAGAAGCACAACAAAAAGCTATTCAACAAGGATACTATGATGAAGGAATAAAAATAGGAGAGGAAAAAGGACTAAAAATAGGAGAGGAAATAGGAAAAGTAGAAGGTTATAATAAGCTTTTGAATCAACTCATCCAAACTAAGTTTAATGTAGATGCATCTTCATGGTTATCAACCTTAACCATAGAACAACTACAACAAGTGTCACAATTATTAATGAACGCACAAACATTTGAAGAAATACAAAGCGCTATATAATTATTATGTATTGATATATAGACAAGACTCGATCTTGTCTTTTTTTTGGTCACTTTTTGCAAAGAAATGTGGAAGTCATTATCTTTTTCTTTTTAGACTGCATATGCTATACTCAACATGTATAAGAGTAGGTATATCTTGTAAAATGATATACAGACTAAGAAGAGGAGGTTAAGGTATGAATGAAAAAAGAAAAGTAGTACTAGTAGGTACAGGATTTGTTGGTATGAGTATGGCCTACAGTTTTTTAAATACAGGTGGTATTGATGAATTGGTTTTGATCGATGTGGACAGTGAAAAAGCAATTGGTGAGGCAATGGATTTACAACATGGACTTCCTTATGCACATGGAAAACTAAGTATTAAAGCTGGAGGTTATGAAGAATGTAGTGATGCAGGTATCGTCGTAATTACAGCAGGTGTTACACAACGTCCAGATGAAACTCGTTTAGATTTAACTGCACGTGATACAGTTATTATAAAAAGCGTAACAGAACAAATTATGGCGTCAGGGTTTGATGGTATCATTGTGATTGCGAGCAATCCAGTGGATGGTATGACTTATGTTGCACAACAAGTATCTGGTTTACCAAAAGAGCGTATCATAGGATCAGGGACACTTTTAGATACCGCACGTTTACGTTATATGATGGGTGAATATTTAGACGTTAGTACTAGCAATATTCATGCATATATTATGGGAGAACATGGAGATAGCAGCTTCGTACCTTGGACACAAAGTTATGTGGGATGTAAAAATCTTTTGGAATTGTTAGATGAAAAAGGAAAAAATCTGTGTGATCTTCACGACATTTATACACAAGTTCAACAAGCAGGGTATGAAATTGTGAAACGTAAAAAATCTACGTATTATGGAATCGGGCTATCTTTGAATCGTTTGGTTCAAGCTATCTTCAATGATGAAAATGTCATTTTGACAGTCTCTGCATATCAAAATGGGGAGTATGGACAAGAAGATTTATATATCGGTGTTCCAGCAGTTATCAATCGCAAAGGAATTCGAGAAATTATAAAATTAGAATTAAATGATGTAGATCAAGCAAAATTTGATAATAGCTGTAAAGTATTAAAAGATATCAATAAGAATACAATCGACCCATTATTAAAAAAATAGTGCAATTGTGCACTATTTGAAATATGATATTTTTTGTGGATCAAAGCGATCCACTTTTTCTTTTGTCTCATCACCATACCCAATCGCAACAAGTGCAATAGGAACAAGATTTTCCTCCAATTTATAGTATTCTTGGAAAAGTTTGATGCGATCTTGTAATGGCGCAATGCCACACCAACAAGTAGAAAGACCTTGATGAACTGCTTCTATCAACATGTTTTGAATGGCGGCAGCTCCATCTAAATATAAGTACCCTTGATCGGTTGTAGTTTGTATATCTCCCATAACTAAAATGGCACATGGTGCATCTTTCATGAAGGCCATATAAGGTTGTAAGTCAACCATATCTTGTAATGCTTTACGATTATGTACCACCATAAATCTCCAACTCTGCGCATTTCTAGCAGTTGGGGCATTCATACCAGCACGTAACACTTCTAATAATTTTTCCTCTTCTACTTCTTGCTTGCTATATTTTCGAATACTTTGTCGCTCATATATTTCTTTTAACATAAAATCACTCCTTTCCCATAGTATAACACTTTTCATATCAACATAACATTACCAATAAAATAGATGAATAGAGCATCTTTATAGACATACAATAGAAAAAGGTGCATAATGAATGTGTAAATAAGAACTATTCTTAAAAAGGAGGAGTATTATGGATGAAAAAGCTTTGTTTAAGTTGAGTTATGGTTTGTATATCGTTAGTAGTTCACATAATGGACATGATGCAGGTTGTGTTGCGAATACACTTGCTCAAGTGACCAATTCACCTAATCGTTTATCTATCGCATTAAATAAAAATAATGATACAGCAAAAGTGATACAGGAGTCTGGACGATTTAGTGCAGTTGTATTGACTCAAGGTGTAGACATGGAAGTCATAGGAACATTTGGATTTCACACGAGTCGTGATACTCAAAAATTTGATCAATTAGCATTTTTACGTGATGAAGCAGGCGTTCCATATTTAACAGAACATGTAGCGGCACGCGTTAGTGTAAAAGTTAGTGGTAGTTTAGATTTAGACACTCATATTTTATTTGTAGGTGAGTTAGAAGAAGCAGAAATACTCAGCAATGAAGAAGTAATGACATATGCGTATTATCATCAAGTAAAAAATGGTCTTACTCCAAAGAACGCTCCAAGTTATCAAGAAACAACCCCTGAGAAAAAAGTTGGATGGAAGTGTAGTGTTTGTGGATATATTTATGAAGGTGATCCACTACCTGCCGATTTCATTTGTCCAATCTGTCATCAGGACGCTTCCGTATTTGAAAAAATCGTTTAATTTCGAAGGAGGATGTATATGAAAACTATGCGAATGGTATTACTATCGATACTTGCGATGACTACTTTATTTGCATGTAGTAAAGCAGAACCTATCAGTAAACAAGAGGCGATGGACGTTGCACTGAAAGATGCTGGTGTTAATGCAAATGAAGTAAACTTTAACAAACAAGCATTTGATAAAGATGACAATGAGTATACCTTTGAGTTTCAAAGCGATACGATGTCATATGAATATGATATTCATGCGGGAAATGGTAAAATCATAAGTAAAGAATCCAAACAACGTAAACAAACGAAGACAGATGTGAACAGTAGCGCCACTATGCAATCCATCAGTGAAGAACAATGGACCTATGTTCAACTTGCAGCGGATCACTTTTCAATTGCGAAAGCAGATATTCAAAATGTAAGAGTTGAAAATGATAGTGATCATGGCGTAGCTACATATGATATAAAATTCTATGTAGGTACGAAAGAATTTCAATGTGAAATTGAAAAAGATTCGAAGAGAATTATCGAATCTGAAATTGATCAAGATTGATAATGTTATATGTAATAAGAGGAACTACAGAATTACTGTTTTTCCTCTTTTTATTGTCTTTTTTCATTTAATCTGTATAATGTTAACTAAATTTGCGAAACTTACAAACGATTTTGATAGCGTAAATTCATCACTACATTTACAATAAGGACATATGGAGGTAGTCAATATGAGTATAGGAGAAAAACTTTTAAAGCTTCGAAAAAATGCACATTATTCTCAAGAAGATATGGCAGAAAAATTGAATGTAAGTCGACAAACAATTTCGAATTGGGAAAATAACATTACATCACCCGATCTTGCACAGGCAAAGGAACTATCACAACTATTTCATATCAGCCTGGATGAACTTGTTGGAAATGACATACGTGATGTGATTGTAGAAAAGGTAAGTAATACAGAAAAACTTGCTGGAATAGTAATTAAAATCTTGAAATTTATAGGAGTTTTAATAGTTGTGTGTATCTTCATCAATTGTATTAGTATCTTCTTATTTTCCATTGGTCCAAAAAGCACAAAACAAACCCTTACCACATCTGCGTACATGAGTTGTTCTATCAATAACAATACGTATTCCTATCAAGTGGATATGGATGAGGAACACCGCATCGTGAATCAATCTGGAGATGATTATATCGCAAATATTATAAAAAGTAAGGACTTTAAAGATGGAATGAAGCTTATCTCCTTTGTAGAACAGTATTTTGATGAACACAATGGAAGTTGCGATTAGTTGATTATTGGATATATAAGTACCCGTCTAGGAAGATTGTAGACGGTTTTTATTTGTAAAAATTAGCACAAGTAAAGGAAGCGTAATAAGACCTAAAACACCGAATAATTTGATCCCTAAATACATGCATATCAACATGATTAAGGGGTGTAATCCTAATTGTTTACCGATGATTTTTGGTTCTAATATATTGCGAGTTAAGGCAATGATGAGTTGTAGAATAATTAAACCAAGGGCTAGTTTTGGTTGGCTATTTAGATACATAATAATGGACCAAGGAATCATAATTCCACCTGTTCCAAGAATTGGCACGATATCAAATAAAGTTGTACCAATCGCAATCCAAAGAATATGATCAACTCCAAGAACATATAATCCGACGCATAATTGTACAAAGGTGATAGCCATGAGTTTACAATATGCAATGCTTAACTGCCAACATGTAGTACGTAGAAATTGTTGAGTTTCTAGTAGCGTGGATTGAACTTTTATAGGAAGGATGCGTTTTAAAAACTTTAACATATTAGTGTAATCGGAATTAAAAAAGAAAGAGGAAAGAATTGCAAAGAAGAAAGAAACGGCGATTTTCGGAATAGAGGTCATAATGGAAGTTAAACTATTTAAAATAGACTTGGATATGTTCATAATAAAAGAGGATAGGGAATTTTGTAGGCTTTGCGCAATTGCTGTGAAGATTTGTGCAGTGTTTCCATCAATGTTTTTCCAGGTGTTCTGTGTGGATACAAGAGAGGTATGAAGATAAGGTTCCATGTATTGTTCATACAGTTGAGGAAGGGTAGTCATCCACTGTCGGATATAAAAGAACCCTTTCATTAAAAGCCACGATAATGTAAGCGCAAGAATCATATAGAATAAGAGAATGACAACCAATGAGAAAAAGCGTTCATGACCATGTTTGGATAGTTTTACAATGAGAGGGCGTAAAAGAAAAGCGATTATAAATCCAATAAGGAAAGGCATAATCGCATAGATAATATAACGAAAAAAAACAAAAATGGTTAGTATCAGTAGACTATAATACAGAAAGTGAATGATAAAACTTCTTTGTTTTTCTGTATCCATTTGAAAACCTCCTTATCTTCTAGAGATCACGTAACATAGAGAGATAGGTTTTCATGTACATTAGGAAGGATAAAGACAGGAAGAATCCTGTTATAAGCATTAAAATTGTCGCATATATGGTCTTTTCAATAGGAAAGGCAATCATCAAAAACATAGAAACATAGAAAACTGCAGTAGATATTTTCCCAAACCATAATGCTCCATTAAAGTATTTTCCTTTTGCCTGAAGACGTAACCAACAAATTAGCATACTAGCTTCTTTAATCAAGAATAAAGCAAATAAAATCCACATATAGGAAACAGTGAATACTAGTACAAAGATAATTGCTAATTGGGTTAATTTATCCGCAATAGGATCTAATGTTTTTCCTAGTTCGCTTACTTGATGATAATGCCGGGCAATATATCCATCAAGAAAGTCAGTAAGTCCACTTGCGAACATCCATCCTGCACTCATGAGGTGATCTCCATTCATATAAGAGTATATGAAGAAGGGGATCATCAATATACGTAAAAACGTTAATATATTTGGAATGGTAAAGATTTTATAATTTCGTTCCATAGACGTTCACCAACCTTTCTATGATATGTGAAGGATTATAATAACTCATATAGACATTTTTCAGAAAAATCACGAATGGTAATACAGGAAGAAAACTTTTTCTTATCTTTGTCTTGCACCACAAAGATATCTGTAATACCTGCATTTCTAGCAGCCTCTACACCACTTTCTGTATCTTCAAACACGCAACATTCTGCTGGTGTTAAATGAATGTTTTTCATCGCTTCTAGATACATCTGAGGATCAGGCTTAGCCTTTGTGACTTGTTGGGATGTAACCACAAAATCAAAGTAACTTGCGATGTTTTTTTCTTCTAAAATATGTTGTACAACCTCAGTTGCATTATTGGTACAAAGACAGATGATATAGCCTTTATTCTTCAGGTATTCAAGAAAATTAAGGGCATCTTTTTTTAATGGCGCATTGTCATAATGTTCCAATAAAAACTGAGAAATACGAGCGATGATTTCTTCGCCTTCTTTTGGGTCTTCTATCTCCATCATAATTTTGCGTTCTAAATCCGCAAAGCTTTTTACACGCGATTTTAGAACCTTTAAAATGAGTGTTTTTTGTACTGTTTTTAACTCTCCTAATGCCTGTTTGAAATTGATACTTTCATAGGTATTAATGAGGGTTCCATCCATATCAAATAAAATTCCTTTTTTGTCCATTGTGCCACCATACTTTCTAAAAAACCATATTTCTCATATTGTAACGCGTATGGAAAATGATGTCAAACTTTCTTAGGATTAAATATGCAAAAAAACGGTATGAAATATCTTTGTTATGAGAAGATATAAAGTAAGAATTATAGCTTTTTTATGATTATTAAAAATTATTTATAATAGGAAAAGCAGTACACATATATAAGAAAGTAAAGTTTAATATATTAAACTTCTTAGAGTGCTTTATAAAACTTTTTGTTGACATGATGAAAAAATCATTTATAATAACCTCGTGATAAAAAGATATTATTTCATACTTCACACTAATTTTGGAGAGTGGGTAAAAACCACTCGATAAGAAAAAGATTTCTTATTTTTGACCATTTTTTCGAAAGGCCAGACGGACAGCCAGGTCAAAAGCCGATTTTAGACAGGTGTAAACTTGTTGATACTTATGCACATGCATTTGCTTGTCAATCAGCCAGGAATGGAATGATATGCTTTTTTTCAAGAGCACATGATTTTTTAAGTCCAATGATACAGGTAATGCCTTTGCATATGCCTGTATTTTTTTGTGGAGGGATTATGATGCAAGAGAAAATACGTTTATATGGGTTTAATAACCTAACCAAATCTTTAAGTTTCAACATTTATGATGTATGTTATGCAAACAGTAAACGAGAACAGATGGATTATATTGCTTATATTGATGAACAATATAATTCTGATCGTTTAACCAACATTCTATGCGAAGTAACAGAAATGATCGGTGCGAAGGTGTTAAATATTGCCAAACAGGACTATGAACCACAGGGCGCAAGTGTTACCTTGTTGATTTCTGAGGAAGGCATGATTGCACAAGAGGGAAGTAGCGTCGTTGCACACTTAAACAAAAGTCATGTGACTGTACACACCTATCCTGAGTATCATCCAGATAATAAAGTTGTTACCTTTCGTGTAGATATCGATGTGTCTACTTGTGGAGAGATTACACCACTCAAAGTTTTAAACTTTCTTATTGGAAGTTTTGATTCGGATATCATCAGTATCGATTATCGAGTGCGTGGTTTTACAAGAGAAGTAGATGGTACGAAATGTTTTCTTGATCATGATATTACGTCCATTCAAGACTTCGTGGATAAAGATACACTACGACGTTATGATGCAGTGGATGTCAATGTGTACCAATCCAATATCTTTCATACCCAAATGTTAATCAAAGATATACATTTACAAAATTATTTATTTAAAGTCGATTCTTATGAACTATCTCCTACAAGACGATTAAGCATTAGTGATGAACTTAGAAGAGAGATGATTGAAATCTTTCATGGACAAAATATTTATCCAACGCATAAGGGGAGTTCCTAATGAATCAATCACGTATCCCACTTTATGAAGCCCTATGTGAATATCGTAAGGAACGCATTGTTTCCTTTGATGTACCAGGGCATAAACAAGGGAAGGGAAATCCAGATTTAAAGAAATTCTTAGGAGAGGATTGTCTTTCACTGGATGTCAATTCCATGAAGTGTTTAGATAATCTATGCCATCCCATCAGTGTCATCAAAGAAGCCCAAGAATTATGTGCGCAAGCCTTTCACGCTGCCCATGCCTTCTTTATGGTGAATGGTACTTCCAGTGCAGTACAGGCTATGATTCTATCAACTTGTCGGCCAGGCGATAAAATTATCATGCCTCGTAATGTGCATCGAAGTGCTATGAACGCATTGATTTTACAAGGAATCTATCCCATTTATATCAATCCAGGCATACATGAAGGATTGGGAATCTCTTTGGGCATGAAGCTAAACGATATAAAAGAAGCAATTGTACAACATTCAGATGCCAAAGCCATCTTAGTTAACAATCCAACATATTATGGAATTTGTTCAGATCTAAAAACAATTGTAGAAATGGCACATGAGGCAGGTATGAAAGTGCTGGTAGATGAAGCTCATGGAACTCATTTCTACTTTGGAGAAAATATGCCAATTCATGCGATGGATGCAGGTGCGGATATGGCTGCAGTCTCCACCCATAAAACAGGGGGTTCTCTTACCCAAAGCAGTTTATTGTTGATTGGACCATCTATGGAGGAAGGTTATGTTCGACAAATCTTAAATCTAACCCAAACTACAAGTGCATCTTATCTGTTAATGGCTTCATTGGATATCACACGCCACTTTCTTGTAATGGAAGGAAAAAAGGTATACCAAAAAGTAGTAGAACTCGCAGATTATGCACGAGAAGAAATTGGAAAGATGGAAGAATATGTTGCCTTTAGTAGAGAACTGATTAATGGAGATGACATCTATGATGTAGACCCTACCAAACTTTGTGTGCATACACGAGGAATAGGATTGGCAGGAAAAGAAGTCTATGATATTTTACGAGATGATTTTCAAATTCAAATCGAGTTTGGAGATATTGGCAATATGTTAGCCATTATTTCTGTGGGAGATCGCATGATGGAAGTAGAGCGTTTAATTTCTGCCTTAAAAGAAATTTCACGTTTACATGGACGTTATGGGAAAGCATTACCAATGAATGAATATGTTGAACCCTGCGTAGAAATGATGCCACAGAAAGCATTTTATAGCGAATGCGAAACCTTACGCCTACAAGAGAGTGTAAGTCGCATCAGTGCAGAGTTTATCATGTGTTATCCTCCAGGAATTCCGTTGATTGCACCAGGAGAATGTATTAGTGAAGAATTGATTGCGCATATTGAATATGCTCGAAGAAAAGGATGTTCCCTAACAGGAACCCAAGATAGTGAAGTCAAACATATAAAGGTGGTGAAGTTACAATGACAGATTTATGGTACAGTGAATATCACACCAAAAACATAAAGTTTTCTATGCGTTTAAAACAACAACTACATTCCTTTCAAAGTCCCTTTCAACAAATCGATGTGTTCGACACATATGAATTCGGAAGAGTACTTACATTGGATGGTGTAATTATGTTAACAGAAAAAGATGAATTTATATATCATGAAATGATTACTCATGTGGCAATGGCATCAAACCCCAACATCAAAAAAATATTAATCATAGGAGCAGGAGATGGAGGAACCATCAAGCGTTTATGTGCGTATCCATATGTAGAACAAATGGATGTAGTAGAAATCGATCAAGATGTTGTACGCATTAGTAAAGAATATTTTCCATCCTTAGCAAGTAGCTTTGATGATCCACGAGTCCATCTATACTTTGAAGATGGCTTACGCTTTGTGCGAAATGTAGAAAATATGTACGATCTTATCATTGTGGATTCCACAGATCCATTCGGTCCAGGAGAAGGCTTATTCACAAAAGAATTTTACGGGAACTGTTTCAATGCGTTAAAGGAACAAGGCATCTTAATCAATCAGATGGAAAGTCCCTATTATCAAGATGACGCCCAAGCGATGAAGAGAGCCTTTCGTTGTATTAAAAGTCGATTTCCCATTGCCCTTGCTTATCAGGCCTATATACCAACGTATCCAAGTGGACATTGGATGTTTGGATTTGCGTCCAAACACTGTACCCCATTTGATGGTATAGAAGAGTGGGAAAAGCTAGGTATTGTTTGTGAGTACTATACAACCAAATTACATCGAGGTTGTTTTGCACTACCTCGGTATGTAGAAATCATGTTGGAGGAAGCGTAATGAGAAAAAGAATTGTTGGTTTTTTGGAACAAGAAGTTCCCTATGAAGAAGCGGATATCGTAATCTTTGGAGCGGGAATGGATGCGACAACATCGTATCGTCCAGGTACACGCATGGCAAGTACTACGATGCGCCAAGAATTTTATGGTATAGAAACATACTCCCCATATCAAAAGAAGGATTTAACAGATTGTGCTATCTTTGATGCTGGTGATTTAGATATCCCATTTGGAAATGTAGAGGCAACCTTGTCCCTCATTGAAAAGATGTCTTATCAAATCCTACAGGATGATAAAATTCCTTGCATGATTGGAGGAGAACATTTGGTAAGTTTAGGAGTCATGCGTTCTATCATAAAGAAATATCCTGATGTACATGTCATCCATTTGGATGCGCATTGTGATCTTCGTGATGATTATTTGGGTGAAAAACTATCCCATGCTTGTGTGGTGCGAAGAATAAGTGAACTTATGGAAAGTCAACGCATTCATCAATTTGGTATTCGTTCTGGAGATAAAGACGAATTTCAATTCGGAGAAAAACATTGTGATTTTCATCCCTTTCATTTACATGATATGAAAGAAGTATGTGCTTCTTTAAAAGATGTTCCTGTATATATCACACTAGATTTGGATGTTTTAGACCCATCCATCTTTTGTGGAACAGGTACACCAGAACCTGGTGGACTCACATTCCAAGAACTACTAGATGGGCTGTTATCTTTGAAAGATCTCTCTATCGTTGGATTCGATGTATGTGAATTATCACCAGTCTACGATGCAAGTGGTGTATCCACCACATGTGCAAATAAAATACTAAGAGAATTGTTATTGATCATTGGAGGAAAAGAAAATGAGTAAAGTTTTAATTATAGGTGCTGGTGGGGTTGCCAGCGTAGTCGTACACAAGTGTGCACAACACCCAGAGGTATTTACAGAGATTTGTATTGCGTCTCGTACAAAATCAAAATGCGATGCAATTAAGGCAGCCGTTGAAACAAAGACAACACCTATCCTAACATGCGCACAAGTAGATGCGGATCACGTGGATGAATTGGTTGCGTTAATGAAGGAAGTACAACCTCAATTGGTAATCAATGTAGCACTTCCTTATCAAGATTTAACGATTATGGATGCTTGTTTAGAGTACGGTGTCGATTATATGGATACTGCAAATTTTGAACCTTTAGATACTGCAAAATTTGAATATAGCTGGCAATGGGCGTATCGTGAACGCTTTGAAAAAGCAGGATTAACAGCACTTCTTGGCTGTGGATTTGATCCAGGTGTTACAGGTGTCTTTAGTGCCTATGCACAAAAACATTACTTTGATGAAATTCATTATATCGATATCTTAGATTGCAATGGAGGGGATCATGGGTATCCATTTGCGACAAATTTCAATCCCGAAATTAACATTCGCGAAGTAAGCGCAAAGGGAAGTTATTGGCAAGAAGGAAAATGGATAGAAACAGAACCAATGGAAATCAAAAGAGAATATGACTTTGATATGGTAGGAAAAAAAGATATGTACTTACTACATCATGAAGAATTAGAATCCCTTGGTAACAACATCAAAGGTATTAAACGTATTCGTTTCTTTATGACATTTGGTCAAAGTTATTTAACACATCTAAAGTGTTTAGAAAATGTAGGAATGACTTCTATTGAACCAATTATGTACGAAGGAAAAGAAATTGTTCCTCTTCAATTTTTAAAAGCGGTATTACCAGATCCAGCTTTTCTTGGACCTCGTACTGTTGGTAAGACCAATATCGGTTGTATTTTCCAAGGAATAAAAGATGGCAAAGAACACTCTTTATATATCTATAATGTATGTGACCATCAAGAATGCTATAAAGAAGTTGGTTCACAAGCCATCTCCTATACAACAGGAGTACCCGCAATGATTGGGGCTACTATGATCCTACAAGGAAAATGGAAAAAAGCAGGAGTCTACAATGTAGAAGAATTCAATCCAGATCCGTTTATGGAAGCACTCATGAAATGTGGATTGCCTTGGAATGTGCAACATAATCCAACGTTGGTTGATGAATATGTGGCAGGATAAAATTCACACCCCTGCCTATGTCCTAGATGAAAAAGCCCTCCTTCATAATCTTGAAATTCTAAAAGATGTCATAGATACAACAGGTGCTCATATTCTATTAGCAAGTAAAGCGTTCTCTACGTATCAAGTCTTTCCTTTAATAGGAGAGTATTTGGATGGAGTAACGAGTAGTGGCTTATATGAGGCAAAACTTGGTAAAGAAGAAATGAAAAAAGAAGTACACACATTTTCCCCAGCTTATAAAGATGAGGAAATGGATGAGATCCTTGAAGTCAGTGATCATGTGGTATTTAATTCAGTTGCACAATGGGAAAAATGGAAGCATAAAGCCATAAATAAGGTATCTTGCGGCTTACGTATCAATCCACAATATTCCGAAATTGAAGTGGACTTATACAATCCTTGTGCACCGAATTCTCGTATGGGAATTCGCAAAGAACAATTACAACATGTGAATATAGAAGGCATTGAAGGACTTCACTTCCATACGATGTGCGAACAAGGTGCAGATACTTTAGAGCGCACCCTACACGTAATTGAACGCGATTTCCATGAACTTTTACACCATGTAAAGTGGTTAAATATGGGGGGAGGACATCATATCAGTAAACAAGGATATGATGTCCATAAACTAAAGAAACTAATCCAACACATGCAAGCCACCTATGATGTAGAAGTGTATTTGGAACCAGGAGAAGCTGTCGCAATTGATGCAGGCTATCTTGTAAGTAGCGTACTTGATATTATTGAAAATGATAAAAAGATAGCGATTCTAGATACCTCAGCGGCATGTCATATGCCGGATGTATTAGAGATGCCCTATCGACCACTTGTGGTCGGCGCTAGCACTCCCAATGATAAAAAACACTCCTATATCCTTGCGGGAAATACATGTCTAGCAGGAGATGTAATCGGAGAATACTCCTTCGAAGTACCTCTGAATAATAAAGATTGTATCCTATTTCAAGATATGGCGATGTACACCATGGTGAAGAATAATACCTTTAATGGGATGCCCTTGCCTTGGATTTATCTATATACAAAAGAAGGAGAACTTATTTGTTTAAAGGAATTTGGTTATGAAGATTTTAAAGGACGCTTGTGATGAGCGTCCTTTATTATAACTAAAATTTTAAGGTCTTGTTTTGTAAGGAGCGCATAAAATGTTAGTAGAATATCGTAGAAATGATGTATAAAATGTAGTGAAAAATTTTCATTTTGTAAAAAGATAAAAAGTTCTATGAAATCGCTTGCAAAATTATCTAAATAGGATACAATATACTTATAAACAAGAAAAAGGAGCGTGATTCACATGGATAGAAACATTGTATATCAGGATGAAAGAGCGCTTCGCGACGTACCAGTAGAAGATGTACTGGGGCTTGTGTATGGTTTTTGAATGGATGTAGAGCGTAACTGCTTTGCGTCCGTTTTTTTTCAAGTTTTGATTCTATATAATATAAGGAGGAATTTAAAATGGATCAGACATTAAACAAGGCTTTTTGGGATGCATGTGCAAATGGTGATTTTGCGACTGTATGCGCAGAGATTGCGAAGAATTGTGACATCAATTATCAAAATGGAGACGGAAGAACTGGCTTGATGCGTGCGGCGAAACGCGATTATAAAGATATCGTGAGGGTATTGCTTGACAATGGTGCGGACGTGAACATTGAAGATAACAAAGGAAAGACAGCAATTATGGGTGCTGCGAAAAAAGGAAATAAAACAATTTGTAAGAAGTTGATTGAAGCTGGTGCAGATGTAAATAAAGCAGATGATCGTGGAAGAACTTCTTTGATGCGTGCAGCGTTTTTAGGACATGATCGTTGTGTTGAAGTATTATTAGATGCTGGTGCAGAAATTAATGCACAAGATGAAGTGGGAAGAAGTGCTTTGATGGAGGCTTGTGTTGCGTTTAAAAAAGACGTGATTCAAATGTTAATCAAACGTGGTGCTGATGTAAACTTATGTGATAATAATGGATGTAACGCATTGATGCGTGCTGCTTATGGAGGCTATTTTTCATTAGTAGAAGAATTGCTTGCGAATGGTGCAGATAAGGATTTAATGGATAAAGAAGGTAACAAAGCAATTCACTATGTAAGAAATGAATGCTTGGCTCAATTGAAGCCAATTTTGAAATAGGAGGACACCCATATGAGAGACTATTTGAGTCATGAAGTGCGCAATGTAGTTGTCCTAGGTCATAGTGGTGTTGGTAAAACAGCAGTTTTAGAATCCATGTTGTACTATACAAAAGCAAGTGATCGCTTTGGTGTTACGAGTGAGGGAAGTTCCCTTATTGATTATGATGCAGAAGAAATAAGAAGAGGGATTTCTGTTTATGCAACCTTAGTACCAATCGAATGGAAAGATTGTAAAATTAACTTCTTAGATACGCCTGGATATATCGATTTTATTCGAGGAGTTGAAGAGGGTATTGCAGTTGGTGATAGTGCATTAATTGTTGTGGATGCGAAAGATGCGATTCAACCTGGAACACAAACAGCATGGGAAAATGCGCAAAAACATAATACACCTACCATTTTCTTTGTGAATAAATTAGATGAAGATAATGCCTCTTTTGATACGGCATACAATACACTACGTAATACCTTTGGAAAAAGTGTAATTCCTTTTGAAGTACCAATTGTTGAAAATGGTAAAGTTATTGGATCCGTTAATATCCTTAGAGATAAAGCTTGGTATTATGAAGGTCCATTAGCAGATCCTGAAAAAGCACAGCCAGTTCCAGCAGATATGGAAGCAATGGTGAAGGATTATAAAGATCAAATCGCAGAAGCTGTTGCGATGGGTGACGATGAATTGATGGAAAAATTCTTCAGTGGTGAAGAGTTTAGTGAAGCTGAATTAACAAGAGGAGTACGTTTGGGTGTGCGTAGTGGAGACATTCGTCCAGTATTTTCTGGAAGTGCCACGCATACGATTGGTATTGAACGTTTGATGGATTTGATTATTAAATATTTCCCAACGTATGGAGAAAGTGGAAGTGTTAGCGTTCGTGACGTTGAAAAGAATGAAGATGTTATCTTGGAAACAAACGAGAAAGAAAATTTATGTGCACAAGTGTTCAAAACAGTTGTGGATCCATTTGTGGGACGCATATCCTATGTAAAAATATTAGCAGGTGTTATGAGCAGTGATTCTGTTGTTTATAATACAAATAAAGAGAAAACAGAAAAAATATCTAGTATCTTTATTATCAAAGGAAAGCATCAAACAGCCGTTGGTAAATTGTTTACAGGAGATATTGGTGCAATCGTGAAATTGCAGTATACACAGACCAATGATGTTCTATGTGAAAAAACAAAGCACTATATGGTAGAGCCAGTTCCATTCTCTACACCAATGCTTGGTATGGCAGTATTCCCTAATTCTAAGAATGATGAAGATAAAATGAGTAACGCACTTGCTAGAATGTGTGAAGAAGATCCAACATTACGATTAGAGAATCATCCTGAAACAAAACAAACGATTTTATATGGAGTTGGTGATCAACATATTGAAGTTATTTTAGCTAAACTTCGTACGAAATATAAAGTAGAAGTACGTCTTGAAACTCCAAAAGTGCCTTATCACGAAACAATCCGTAAGACAGTGATTGCGGAAGGGCGTCATAAGAAACAATCTGGTGGACATGGACAATTTGGGCATGTATTTGTAGAGTTTGCGCCAAATCCAGATGTAGAAGAAATGGTATTTGAAGAAAAAGTATTTGGAGGTGCAGTACCACGTCAATATTTCCCTGCAGTAGAAGTAGGTTTACGCGAATGTATGCACCATGGTGTTTTAGCAGGATATCGAGTTGTGAATGTAAAGGCTACCTTAATGGATGGTAAATATCATGATGTAGACTCTAGTGAAATGGCATTTAAATTAGCTGCTCGTTTATCATATAAAGCGGGTATGGTAGATGCCAAACCGATTCTTTTAGAACCGATCATGAATGTTACTGTTCGTGTGCCAGATGATTTTACAGGTACAATTATTGGTGACTTCAATAAACGTAGAGGTGCTATTATGGGTATGGATATGGTAGATGGCTATCAGATTATCAATGCACAAGTACCATTAGCAGAAATCCAGAAGTATCCAATTGAATTACGTGCTATGACACAAGGTCGTGGTTCTTATATGCAAGAATTTGAACGTTATGATAGTGTGCCTCAAAATATTACAGATGGAATTGTTGCACAACATAAAAAAGAATTAGAAGAAGAGGAGTAAGGATTAAAAAAGCAAGTAACTCATAGATGATTATCTATTGTTGCTTGCTTTTCATTTGATTTAACTTGTTTTAAACCTTTTGCTTTTTTTAAATGTATGAGATAGACCAATACAGCAAGAATGATCAATGCACATCCGGATAAAAGTACTAAATCTAGATATCCATATATATAACGATTAAAGAAATCATAGAAACATTGAGGTGATAAGGACACCCGTTCGATTAGTTTGATCAAGTGTATAACGCTAGGAATCACAACACACATCAATCCTCCTCCTATCAAAGAACTTACAACAAATTGTACAAATTGTTCACGTTGTAGTTTCAATTTGACTAAAAAGAAGTAGGAAGATACCATAAACACAATACACACAGGAAATAGTATAGGTGTGATTTTATCTAGCAAGTCAATTGCCATAACCGCATATTGAAGAAATGGGAAGGCAAAGAAACGTCCATAAGAATTTACAATTTTATTAACATAATTTAAAAAGGCCGGGTCAGATTCATCAATTTCAATATTTTGTTTGATGGCACTTTGTTTCAAATGGGTTATTAATTTCGAACGGAAATCATCACTAGAAATCTTTGCATTACCTTTATCAAAATATTCAAGAATATACGCTTTAGAAATGTTTTTTGCTTCTTTTTCACTTACAAACTTTTCATAAATGGAGGGTTCAAAACCTGCTGCTCCAGCTCCTTCCATCAGATCTTTGTTAAATTCATTTGCAATCTTCTCATAATAATTCACTTGATCTAATACAGAAAGCAAGTATGATGATTTTTGAATAGTTACTTGCATACAAAATATATAAACGAAAAGAAATAAAGCGAAGGATAAGAAAAATGAAAATATACAGCCTAATATAGTTTTACTTTTCATTTGCGTCACCTACCACTATTGGACCAGATACTTTATCTGCATATACTAACAATCTTTGTTCTTTTTCACCCACACCATCAAGAGGATAGCATGTGAATAGAATCAATTGTTCGTTGTTTTGAGAAAGGTCATAAGCACTAGAATCTGTTGCTTGTATGACACGAGAATGCGTTACACGGTATGTAAAGATTCCATAAAAAGTACGCACGGTAATTTCATCATTTTCTTTAATATTCCCTAAGTTTTTAAAGAACGGAATTGTATGTCCACCAATCATGGTTGGTTTACCATAGCCAATCATTGCGGATTGTACACGTTGACCAGCACCAATGTACAAACATTCATCCGTAGCACCATATATTAATGGCACATCTATGGAAACGGCAGGGATAGATATGTTCCCATACTGCTCTTTTATGTTTACTTTTCGAATGGTGGATGCATCAATTTCACCACTAGTAGGAAGTTGTGCATTCGCATCATATAAGTTTTTAATTTCATTTGAAAAATCAGGAGTTTGATTTTTTGAAAACATAGAATAAATAGAGGATATTGGACGAATATATGGTTGTATGAGCAGGAATAGTATCATATACCCAATAATAAGAAAAAATAATGGCAGACAAATGTATGCCATTATTTTTTTAACTTTGTTCGTCATTAATTAGTTTAAAGATTCTTTTTTTCTGAAAGTATAAATTCCTGCTCCAGCTAAAACAACAGCAAGTCCTCCAATAAGAGCATATGTACTTGTGAAGTTTTCACCTGTGTTTTCTAATTTTTTGTCGCCACCTGGTCCAGGTGCTATTCCTTCAATTCCACTTCCTAATACATCACCTACAGAACTGATATAGTCGCCATCTGCTGTTAAAATGTATAAGATGTCGTCAGTAGCATCATAAGTTGCTTTGATTCCTAATACATCTAATCCTGGATTTGCTAAATCAATAAGCTCCATTAATTGATCAACAGTTGGGATACCATCAATACCTGATAAATATGTAACAGTCGCTTTTGCAGAATCTCTGACAGTATTTACATCAGTTGCTGTAAGCTCTACACCGTTTGCAGATAAAATATCATACAACATTTCATATTCTTCAGATCCTACAGGATAAGCAAGTGTTTCTCCATCAATTGTAACTCCAGTTTTTACATAATCCAATAATCTTTGTTCATCTGGATTGATTGCTCCTCCAGCCGCAGCTTGAATAGGTGTAGCCACACAAGCCAATGCCAATGCCACTCCAGCGGCAAGTCCTAATAACTTTTTCATAATTTCCCTCTTCTTTCTTCCTTATGAATATAGTATATATTTTTTTACTATATCTTAATGATATAATATTTACTTGTTATAATCAAGCCATAATTCTAGCTAATTTACATTATTTATCATAAACGTATCACATAAATATGTGAAAAATAGGAGCGTTTGGACCTTTTTTTGTGATTTGATGTAGAAATTACTAGATTTGTATTAGGCATTAACATGTTGTATTTTATTTGAACTTTGAAAAAGAACAAGAAAAGTGTAGGTTCTTTTGAAAGAAGAGTATACTAACAGTATGTGAGCAATTCAGTTGTTAGATGAGGCAAACAAGTGTATGATACAACAAAAGAAAGTGGTGGCATGTATGAAGAATATTCATGGATTTATTGGAACCTATAGTGATAAGGGAATTTATGAATTCTCTTTTGATACAAGTAGTGGAAAATTTGTACATCATGATTTATATTTACAGGTTAAAGAGGCGAAATATGTGTCTTATGATTATGAAACATTAGCATTTCCATGCAATTTAGATAAACCTTGTGTGATGACAAATAAAAAAAATCTTATGCATTGTAATGGTACAGAAACCCATGTTGCTTGTTACATCACCCAAGATGAGCATTATATTTATACTGCGAATTATCATGATGGTATAGTCGTACGTTATCATAAAGGTACAAATGAAATCACCTTAGATAAAGTGATTTTCATCCAAGAGAAAGCTGGTACACATCAAGTGTTGTTGACACAGGATGAAGTGATTGTGCCCAATTGTTTACTGGACAATATTTTGGTATATGAACGAACTTCTTTAGAACTGAAAAGAAGCATAGAATTTAAAGAGGGAACAGGTCCGCGACATGGAGTGCTTAGTCAAGATGAAGGAACGCTTTATTTGTTGAGTGAACTTAGTTGTGAAGTGTTTTCAATAAACCTAAAGGATCATGATCGAATCGTAAAGAGTTTATGTATGTTAGATAAAGAACAACATGCATCTGCTGCGGCGATACGCATGAGTCAGGATGAGAGATTTTTATATGTATCGCTACGAGAAATCAACAAGCTCTGTGTAATTGATATCGTAAAGTGGAGTGTTGTACAATCCGTAGATTGTGGAGGAGATCATCCTCGAGATATGAATATTTCAAAGGATGACGCATATGTATTTTGTGTGAATCGTAATACCAATGATGTAACTGCGTTTCATAGAAATACAGTGAGTGGAATATTAACGTTTGTAGATCGTTTGGGTGATATCCCAGAAGGTGTGGCAATTGTATTTGAAAGTGGAGGGAAAGAACATGCAAAAAAATGATATAGGAATTATTGGATTAGCTGTCATGGGAAGAAGCCTTGCGCTCAATATGGCAGATCATGGATTTCATGTAGGTGGATACAATCGTTCTTATGAAGTTACGAAACGATTACTACAGGAAGAACCTAACAAAAATTTTCGAGGGTATGAAACCATAAAAGAATTGGTAGATTCTTTAAGTTCACCTAGAAAACTTATGTTGATGGTAAAGGCCGGAGATACAGTGGATAGCATTATCGAACAATTACTTCCTTTCTTAGTAGAAGGAGACATCATTATGGATGGCGGAAATTCCTATTTTCAAGATACGATTAGAAGAGAGCGTTATTTGAAAGAAAAAGGTATTTTGTTCTTTGGAATAGGCGTATCTGGAGGAGAAGAAGGAGCTCGCTTTGGGCCTAGTATCATGCCTGGCGGAGACCAAGAAGCATATCAACTTATTCGTCCTATCTTAGAACGTATCAGTGCGAAGAGTGAAGATGGAAAGGATTGTTGTGCATATATAGGAGAGAATGGTGCGGGTCATTATGTAAAGATGGTTCACAATGGAATCGAGTATGCGGATATGCAGATTATAAGTGAAGCATATTTGATATTGAAGCATATTGGACATTTTAGTAATAGAGAATTAGCTCGTATATTTAAAGGGTATAATGAAGGAAGATTGAATAGTTTCTTGATCGAAATTACGGCAAATATCTTTGAAGAAATAGAGGAAGATACACATATTCATCTTATTGATTTGATTCAAGATGCATCAAGTCAAAAAGGAACTGGGAAATGGACAAGTGAAGAAGCCATGCATTTAGGTGTCGATGTGTCTATGATTACCTCTTCCTATTTGGCAAGGGTAATGTCAAATGATGAGAACAAAGAGAAAGCACATACTTTATTTGCGACTTCTATGAAGGATGGAAATGTAAATAAAGAAGCATTGATAAAACAAGTTGAAGAAGGGATGTATGCCGCTAAAATTATTGCGTATGCACAAGGGTTTGATTTGTTGAAACATGCGGCTGAATATTATCATTGGAAATTATCTTTTGATGAAATTGCATCTATCTTTCGTGCAGGATGTATCATTCGCGCAAGCTTTTTAGAAGAAATTATGAATGCTTATAAGGAAGAACCAACATTATCCCATTTGTTGTTTCATGCATATTTCTCTAAGTACATTCAACAAGATAAGAATAGCCTTCGTAGTTTGTGTGCAAATGCAATTCTACAAGGTCTTCCAATTCCTTCTTTAAGTAGTGCAATCACGTATTTGGATATGTTAGCTAGTGCGCATGTGGGGGCAAATTTAATACAAGCGCAACGTGATTATTTTGGCGCACATACGTTCAAGCGAGTGGATAGAGAGGGATCTTTCCATCACGAATGGGGGAAACACCATGCATAATGTTACCTTTACAATTTTTGGAGGAACTGGAGATTTAACCTTTCGTAAACTGTTGCCAGCCTTATATAACTTATTCGCAGATGAAAAGCTAGATGAAAGCGCACATGTTGTCATTATTGGAAGAAGAGCTTATGATCATAGCACGTATAGTGAGGAGGCAAAAGCTTGGGTACAACAATTTGCACGTTTACCTTATCGTGAGGATATGTTTGCTCGTTTCATGTCACAAATTCAATATCATCAGATGGATTTTACGAAGGAAGATGCGTATCTTACCTTAAATGAACTATATCAAAAACAAGGATTACAAAATCATATTTTCTATTTTGCAGTGTCCCCAAACTTTTTTGAGAAAATTGCGAAAGGATTACATCATGTAGAACATGCAAAAGATGGTAAAGTTATTATAGAAAAACCGTTTGGTGAAAATTTAGAGTCTGCACGTGAATTAAATCGTAATCTAGAAAACTTCTTTGAAAAGGAGCATATCTTTCATATTGATCATTATTTAGGAAAAGAAATGGTGCGTAATATGCAAATCATTCGTTTTATGAATCCTATTTTTCAGGATGCATGGAATGCACAATATATTGAACAAGTGGATATTCATGCATTTGAAATGGTTGGTGTGGAAACTAGAGGGGATTATTATGATCAAAGTGGAGCTTTAAAAGATATGGTACAAAATCATTTGTTTCAGTTACTAAGTATTGTAGCTATGGAACAACCAGATGCGTTTTTTAAAGAAGATATGCATAAGAAACAATTAGAAGTACTTCAAGCACTTCGACCAGTGGAACAATTAGATTTAAAAGAAAGCATGGTTCTTGGTCAATACTTTAATTATCAAAGAGAAGATCGTGTAGCCAATGGTTCGATGACGGAAACATATGCGGCTCTACGTTTATTTATAGATAATGCTCGTTGGGAAAATGTTCCTTTTATCATTCGAACTGGAAAGAAATTAAATCGAAGAGAAATGGAAGTGGCCATTACCTTTAAAAGAATTCATAAGGATGCATATGCCAACGTATTAACTATTAAGATTCAACCTACGGAAGGTGTATACTTTCAATTCAATATTAAGAAACCAGGAGATAGTGATGATATAGAACTCACACAAATGGATTTCTGTCAAAATTGTTCTGATACCAATCGCATCAATACACCAGAAGCATATGAACGATTGTTGTTGGCGGCGATACAGGAAGATGCTTCTTGGTTTTCAAAATGGGATCAGATTGAAACTAGTTGGAATTATGTAGAGCAGTTGAAACAACGGTATAAAGAAGAACAACTTCCTTTATATACGTATGAAGAATTAAGTGAAGGACCAAAATCTGCAGATAAACTTCTTGATTTGAGATAAAACATGTCAAAATGGCATGTTTTTTTTACAATCCTCATAACTTTGCGGTATAATAAAAGAAAGAGATGCGTGCTAGAACGAATCTATAATAAAATTTAAATTCTACAATAGAAAGATGATATGCAGCATCCATCATTCTATCCATATACAATTGGAGGACTCTTATGAAGAGAATAAGTAAGGGGGTAATCGGTGTAGTTATTTTACTACTTATCATGAGTAGTTCCTTTTACGTGTTCTCTAGTTATATCAATGAACTTAGCAATCATGCAATGGAGAACTTTATCCAACAAACATCTGTGAACAATTCCAAGAGTATGACAACGCTTGTGAAAAATGACGGTAAGCTATTAAAAGGAATTGCACGTTGGATAGAACTACAAAAACAAGATAGGGAAGATGAAGAAAAGTTAATAAATTTATTGAAAAGGAGTCGTGAACTAACGAACTTCGATCATCTTGTCATATATTCCAAAGATGGAAAAATTTTGAGTGATAATGCCAGCGTTGCATTTGTTGCGGATGAAGCGATTCAAACGATTATTACAACGGGAGAACTTCAAGTTTCTAGCTTATATGATGAAAATAGTGTTGGAATTACGGTACCTATTTATGAAAAAGGTGAAATCGTTGGCGCAATACGTGGTATTTATAAATCAGAATCTGTAATCGATGTTATGAATACAAATACATTTGGAGAAGATAATTATTTCAGTGTTGTGAATATTCATGGCGAATTTTTATATGAAACGGATACTTTACAAGATTTATATCACGGAAATAATGCATTTGAAGTGTTGAAAGATGCAGATTTCAAAGAAGGATTTTCATTAGAAAAAATGCGAGAATCCATGCGGACAAAGGAAAACTTTCTTATGCGTTACACATTAGATAATAAGGAACGTGTTGTTTTCTGTATGCCTTCACAGGTAGGGGATTGGTATATCATGTCTGCAGTACCAGCATCTTCGATAACTGCTTTGACTAATCGTATCAATTTTATGGCAATTATACTTATGATAACGGTAGGAATTGTGTTCGTAATTTTATTATTGATTATCTTAAGACAGAATCGAAAAAGCAAACAACAACTTCAAAATGCCTATGAGAGTATGGAGAGGATTTTAGGGAATTTACCAATGCCAATGTTTGTGATTGGAAAGGATAAAACCATACGTCAAGTTAACCAAGCGGCTTGTGAAGTATTTCAAAAGACAAAAGAGGAATTGTTACATCAACCATGTAAGAACTTGCATACAAGTATATGTAATACAGAGAATTGCGTAATTAAGCGTCTACTTGCTGGACAGAGTGAAAGCTTTATGAATGTTGGAGAACGTAAGTATCAAGTATCCTCAACTTTCTTATTAGATAAATACCAAAAAGCATACGGATATATCGAAGTCATGCAGGATATCACTGAACTCATGGACATACAAAATGCTTTAGAAGAACGAACGTTAGAACTTGAAGCTATTTCCGAAAATCTAATGTGTGGAATCTTAACCACGACACTTGAAGAGGGGTTCCCTGTTATTCAATGTAATCAAGGATATTTGGATTTGATTGGTGCACAAGAAAATGAAGTTATAGGACAACCTGCGACAAAGTGGTTGTTAAACGAAGAAGCATCAAGTGTAGAAAGTTCCATATTCAAACAACTACAAGAAGATGGAGTGGTTCGTTTAGAACATATGCTACAAAATGATAAAAAAGATAAGATTTGGATTTCTGTGCGTGGGAAAACGACGAAGCTACAAAATCAACCTGTGGGTATCTGGTTAATTGTGAACATTGATGAACGAAAAAAAGCAGAATTAGAAACCTTAATCAATGAACAGCGTTATCGTATTGCGCTTGAAAATACAGAAGATATTATCATCGATTATGATCTCGAAAAAGATATCATGATGCATAGTGATAGAGTTATGGACGTTTATGGAGTACCTACGATGGTCGAACATCCGAAGGAAAATATTGTAAAATCAGGTATTATTGCACAAGAGAGTGTAGAAGAATTTGCGAATATGTTTGATGAGTTACATAAAGGCGTTGATAAATCAAGCTATGAAGTATTAACACATGCAAAAGATGATCGCGATTTATGGGTGCGCATCACCTTTACAACGATTTTTGATGGCAATGGAAATGCGGTGCGTGCAATTGGTATTTTACACGATATTAATGATGAAAAGAAAGCCCTACAAAATTATAAGCGAGAAGCACAATATCGTAAGATTACAACAGAAGACGCTGCTTTGTATTATGAAGCGGATTTGACGTCGAGAAAATTTCTTAGAGGACATGAGGCACTCGTAAAAGCATACTCACCTAAACCAACGGATGATTTTGATACCATTGTAGAACTGATGTTGAAACATTTGGTTTATAGCGCTGATCAAGAATTGGTACGTCAACATATTACATGGGACTCTATATCAGATGCTTATGAAAAAGGTGTGACAAAGATTGACTTCGAATATCAACGTGTATTGGGAGGAGAGCATAATCTTGGTTGGGTACATTGTTCAGTTTATATTTTAAAAGATGAAGAAAGTGATCATGTATTAGTAATCGGATATATCAAAGATATAGATGAGGCAAAAAAATTAGAACTTTATTTAAAGGAACAAGCACAAATTGATTTATTGACAGGAGTCTATAATAAGATTACAACAGAGAATATGATTAAAGATTCCTTGATGAAACAAGAAGACGGTTTGTGTGCTTTAATGATTATTGATTTGGATGATTTTAAACGAATCAATGATAGTTTAGGGCATGCCTTTGGAGATGCAGTGTTATCTGAAGTTTCGGGTCATCTAAAAGAATTGTTTAGAAAAGATGATATCATCGGTCGTGTAGGTGGAGATGAATTTATTGTATATCTACGAAAACTAGGTGTTGTGCAAGAAGCATTGGATAAGGCAGCTTCTATTTGCCAAATGTTTAAGTCTTCTTATACAGGGGCAAAGAACTATAAGGTATCGGGTTCTATTGGAATTGCATTTGCGCCAAACGATGGAGAGGATTTTGAAACATTATATAAAAACGCAGATATTGCATTATACTCTGCGAAGAATGGTGGAAAGGATACCTATTGTGCTTTCCGTGAAGAACTTCCACAAATTGGTTCTCAATTGCATCCAAGAAACATCGACTCTAATTATGGTAAACAACTATCAGAGAATATAGGAGAGTTTGTATTACGTATATTATATGAAGCGAAAGAACCGGAAAAGGTCATCAATGCAGTTTTAGAATTACTTTCTAGACAATTTGGTTATAGTAGAGGATATGTATTTGAACATGATAAAGAACACGATGATTGGGTAAATACGTTTGAATGGTGTGAAATTGGTATACCAGCACAAAAAGATAACTTCCAAAAGTTACATTTTTCAACACAAGGATACTTTGAAAGCTTTTATGATGAAAGTGGTGTCTTTATGATGAGCGATATGAAGGATTTAGACACTGAATTATATGAGGCTGTAAAGGATATTAACTTAAAGTCATTCATACAGTATGCTTTGAAAAAGGATGGTGTAATGACTGCCTTTATAGGATTCGATAATTATAAGTGTCAACATATTCCAGATCAAGCAGAAATGGAAGCTTTGCGTAATGTTGTTATGTTGTTGGATGTATTTGTATTTCGCAATAAAACCTTCAATGCATAGTAAAAAAGGAATGGATAGCACAGATGTGCGTTTTCCATTCTTTTTCACTATTTTATATACATGACAACGTTCGTGTATGGTAAATAATACACACGAATTAGTTTAGGTTTGTTCTCTACAAAAGGGTGCGCAGGTTCATAATCAAGTTTGAAGGAAACTTCATTACCATTTGTATCAATTCCATCTAAATTATAATAAAATTTAGAACGGAAAGAATTTCCTCTATATATTTTATAGGATGTAAGTGTAAGTTCTCTAGGATGTTTCAAATATTGAGAATCCATAATTGCGCGATAGGAATTATAAATCCCTCCCCATCCAAGTGCCAACGTGAGAATCCAAGCGCCTAACATAAGTATGCTGTAGCAGTCAGCTATCTTTACTTTATGAGTACGACAATATGTATAAAACTTACGCATTAGGAAGAAAATTCCTACCCAAATACAAATACCCAGTAATACTGTAAATGCACTTCTTTCCTCCATCACTATGAATGCTAGTCCAAAAAGTGCTAAATAAAACACGATTATATGTACAATGCAATGTAGTAGTACACGAAATAACCATTGTCTTTGTTTTTTCTTATTACGCTTACTAAGTTTCTTGTTTTTGTTAAAAAAAGGGAAGTCCATAATGGTGATAAAGCATAAAAAAGGAAGTATCAATGCGCATACAGAAAATAAGATAACTGCCAAACTAATGACCATTCGATACCCATGTTCTCCCATTTTATCCCCAGGAAATAAAGATAGGATACCTCCTATAAATCCAACCATACAAAGGATACACCACCCACCAATTAGTATGCCAAGGAAACGATTTGGATTGGTTGCTTTTTCTTCTAGCATATATGTATTCCTCCTGTGTATGTATAGTATAACAGATTTGTATGTCCTGGTACGTTTTCTCTGTATTTTGTGTATTGTTTACGATACAATAAGAGAAGAGGTGATCGTTGTGAAAGATATAAAGATTACAGATATAAAGGGAATACAGATTGGACAAGCGCAAGATAGCATTGGGGGAAGTGGCTGCAGTGTTGTGTTATGTAAAGATGGTGCTGTTGCAGGTGTGGATGTAAGAGGGGGCGGTCCGGCAACAAGAGAAACGGATCTATTGAATCCTATTAATATGGTAGAGAAGATCCATGCGGTGATGTTGTCTGGAGGAAGTGCTTTTGGGTTAGATGCGGCAAGTGGTGCTATGCAATATTTAGAGGAGCATAAATGTGGGTTTGATATGAAAGTAGCATATATTCCTATTGTATGTGGAGCGTCTTTATTCGATCTTTCTGTAGGAGATCCAAAGTGTCGCCCCGATAAAGCTATGGGGTATCAAGCTTGTGTGAATAGTGAACAAAACATTGTACAAGAAGGAAATTATGGAGCAGGAACTGGTGCAAGTGTTGGAAAAGTCATGGGATTTGATCATGCGATGAAAAGTGGACAAGGCAGTTGTGGAATACAAGTTGGAAATGTACAAGTTGCAGCACTTGTTGCGGTAAATGCATGTGGTAATGTTGTGGATTATCAAAGTAATGAACAATTGGCTGGGATTTATGACACAACTAATAAACAGATTCTCCCTGCAGAAGAAGTTATTTATGCACAAATTGAACAAATGGCATCTATCACAAATACCAATACTACCATAGGTGTAATCGTGACAAATGCCATACTTAATAAAGCACAATGTACAAAGATTGCTGGAATTGCGCATAATGGATATGCACGTTCGATTCATCCTGTACATACGATGAGTGATGGAGATACTATCTTTGTAGTTAGTACAGGAGAAGTAGAGGCAAATCTTGATGCAATTGGTGTGATGGCATGTGATGTAATGGCAAAGGCTGTTAATCGTGCAGTAAAAGAAACAACGGGAGCGTATGGATTATTATCGTATCAAGATTTACATGAGTAAGCGAATGAAATCGCTTACTTTGTTTTTTTACTCAAAAAATATATTCATTAGGAAAAAACTGTAATATAATAATACCGTCCAAGTAAGAAGAAGATGTTTTGAAGTGATCGAACGACGCTTATAAAAACGGGACGCTTACGGTAGACACCAAGAAAGACATCGCATCCTAAGTGAGCGATAGTGGAGGAAAAATGAAAACAAAGAAAACGCAGTACATGTCTTTTATGGCACTTTTTTTAGCCATACAGGTAGTATTGGTGGTAACACCACTTGGCTATCTAGCAATTGGACCATTGAGTTTAACAACGATGCACATTCCCGTCATCATTGCGGCAATCTTATTTGGTAAGAAAGCTGGAGCACAACTTGGTTTTGTATTTGGATTAACCAGTGTTATTAACGCAACATTACGTCCTGGAATTACATCCTTTGTATTCTCACCATTTATAACCGTTGGAACTATGAGTGGAAATTGGACAAGCTTATTAATCGCATTTGTCCCTAGAATTCTATTAGGCTTTCTAGCAGGATGGATGTTTGAAATATTACAAAAGAAAAAAGTTAACGATCATGTAAGTGTAGTAGCAGGAGCATTAACAGGCGCAATTACCAATACGGTGCTTGTATTATTAGGAATCTATGTGTTCTTTGGGGCACCCTATGCACAAGCGGTAGGGATTTCTTACACGGCTTTAGTAGGTGTATTATTGGGAGTTGTTACTACTAATGGAATTGCCGAAGCAATACTAGGGGCTTTATCTGCTTTACTTGTTTGCAATGCATTGAAACCATTCATGAAAAAATATAAACAATAAGACTGTTCGCAGTCTTTTTTTGTACTTGTTGTATGTGTGAATTTCCTTGAGGTAATCTTCATAATATTATATACTAATATTAGAAACCGAAAGAAGTTGAGAACATGACGAGTTTAAAGAAGGATCTTGAGATATGGAGTGATACACTCCTTGAATTTCATTTACCACGATGGGAAGAATTACCAAGCTTTGATTTGTATCTAGATCAGGTAATCACGTTGATAGAAGGATATGTACATAGCTTATTTGATGATAAAGAAGATACGATTTTAACGAGTGCTATGATCAATAATTACGTTAAGTTAAAGCTGATACCAAAAGCAGAAAAGAAACGTTATAATAAAATACATCTTGCGTATTTGATTGCGATTACCTTATTAAAACAAGTATTGACGATCACAGAAGTAAAAGAAGGTATCGAATATCAATCCAATATCAATGGATTGAAGGAAGCTTTTAATTTGTTTTGTGAGGAACAAGAAGCAGCGATAAAAGCAGTGGCGATACATTTGAAAAATGGAGAAGGAACTCTTATGTTAGAGGGAATCACATTACAAAATACGGCAATTAAAATGGCTACCATGTCATTTGCGGGAAAATTGGTTGCGGAAAAAATGGTGCATTTACAAAATTGTTACCACCAAAAAGAAGAGAAATAAAAGTAAACCTTGTATATACGTTCTTGTGATGATATCATGAGTTCGTATTTTTAGGAGAAGAGAAATGGAAATTTTACGAACGCAACAAGTGAAGTTCGCTGGTCAAATCGAATATCCAGATGTACGCATTCAAGAACATGAAATAACTTTTATAAGTGGAGATAGTGGTTGTGGAAAGACAACGTTATTTAAATTGTTGAATGCGACAGTGAAACAAAGCAGTGGAGATATTTATTATCGTGATAAAAACTTACATACTATGGACAAGATACAGTTGAGAAGAGATGTACTTATGGTTTCTCAAGTACCGTACTTATTTTCAGGTACGATTGTAGATAACTTTAAACGATTCCACGACTATCATGAAAGTGAATGTCCTATGGAAGAAGAAATCAAGAAATACTTAGCGATTTGTTGTTTCAAAGGAACCTTAGACACCTGTTGTGATACGATGTCTGGAGGAGAACGTCAACGTGTATTTCAAAGCATTGCCTTAAGTTTAAATCCAAAGGTATTATTGTTGGATGAACCTACTTCTGCTTTACAAGCAGAGTTATCAAGAGAAGTCATGCACAATATTGTACACTACGTACAAGAACATAACATGACATTGGTGGTAATCAGTCATGATGCGTCCTTAATCAAAACCTTTGCGCAAAATCATATAGAATTGAGGGCATGTAAATGAGAACGGCAGCGCAGATCAATATCGCAAACTTCTTCTTAATTTATGCCTTATTGCTTATCGTGTTATGTATTATGAAGAAGTGTAAAATCCAACAAAGTAAATTGTTACTGTTGGGTAGTATACGCATGACTATACAGTTGATGCTTGCGGGTTTTGTTTTGATGTATATATTCGAACACGATCATCCTATATTTACATTTTTATACATTGTGGTGATGGTAGGGTTCGCGATACATCGCGTACTATCAAGAAATCCACAATTGAACAAGCGTTTTAAAATTATTATTGCACTATCTTTGGCATGTTCAGGATTGGGTGTTGTCATATTTTTTATTACTTGTATTATACAAGAAAATTTATGGGATCCTCAATATGCAATCCCATTGAGTGGAATGATCTTCGGTAATGTCATGACAGGTCTAAATTTAGGTTTAAAAACCTTTAGCGAGTCGCTAAAGGCAAATACAAAACAAGTGGAAACTTTATTGAATTTTGGCGCAAGACCTCAAGCAATTATGCAACCTTTTGTCGCACAAGCCTTAGAAACTGCACTTTTACCTACACTTAATTCTATGATTGGTATGGGGATTGTTTCTTTACCAGGTATGATGACTGGTCAAATACTATCAGGAACACTTCCTACAACAGCCATTCTATATCAAATTGCAATTATGATTGCGATATGTACAGTTGTTTGTTTATCCGTGTTTTGTTCCTTATATTATGGACATAAAACGATGTTTAATAAGGATGAACAAATAGAGATTTAGTGATGATTATGTAAGCTATGAGGGGCAGCAGTACGAGCATACTCCTCTATGATGACATTGATAGTTTGAAAACGAGGACAGTCAGGATCTTGATTTAAGATATCTTCAATCGCAGATAAACGTTTGTTACCATCACTGCATTCATAGCCATCTTGGCGCATTCGTACACGAATTGGAAAATTCAATCCAATCCGTTTTAAACTTTCCAACAAAGCAGGAGAATACTCTTGCTTTTTATATGTGATTTCATCCATTCTGATATGATCAATTCTCATAAAGATACCTCTTTTTCCTAATGCTTGTCTAATTATAACAGATTAAAAGGACATAGCTCAAGTTATATCAAAATATAGAGTTCAAGAAATAAAAAGCATATTATGTAAAAATATGGTAAACTAATTGTGGTGATGGCATGAAGGATTTTTTTACATTTTACGAAAACATGAAGGAATTGAAGAATGCATTTTTATCATTCTCACTTTATCATGTTCTATATTTAGGATTGGTTGTAGCCATAATAGTTTTTTTATATCGCTTTTATAATCATCAAAATGACGAGAAAAAGCATAAATTCTTAACGTATATGGCATGTTATTTTTTGATTGAGGAAGCAATATATACAATATGGTTAGTGTTAAATTGCACCCATGATATATGGATTCAGATTTTACCACTTGAATTGTGTTCTTTATGCGCATACATGAATGCACTTGCGGTATTCACACATAAGGAATCCTTACGCTTTTTTGGTGGTGTGGTCGGTTTGATAGCGGGGTGTGTTGCGATGTTATATCCTGCGAATATTTCAGGTTTATATCCTGCATTCTCTTATAGAGTAATCAATTTCTATTGTTTACATGGCTCCTTTGTTTTATTTGCGCTTATACAATTAAAGGATCAAAAACTTTTATCCTACGTACATTTAAAAAAGAATACAATTCTTATATGTAGTATGTTTACCATTGCATTCTTTGTAAATATTGGCTTAAAAACCCAATTTATGTTTATTGGTGCTCCTCCGAAAATCAGTTTTATTTATGCTTTATACAAAGTGACAGGAATTGTATTATTTCTACCCGTTGTCTTAATTGTGTTAGTGCTATTACAGTTTATCGTACTTTTTATACTCCGAAAGCTTTATCGAGTATCCACATAGGGTATTAGAAAAGCTTTTTTTGTTGAGTAAACGATTTTGTTCGATCTTATACAAATAATCCATATAGAACTTTCTCATACAAGAATGAAAAATATATAGCTTTGATAGGGTTTATCTTCTACAACACTTGGAAACATGATAAAATAAGCAAGTAGATTTCTAACATCTTTCTTACGATCACGTAGATTGGATTGACAAAGATAATCATTAAGATTAGCCTTATGGTAAGGAGTGTTGCTATGCTTAAGGTAGAAGGTTTGTACATTCAGGATGAAAAACAACGTATGCTGTTGAAAGGTGCGTCTTTTTCGCTACCAAATCAAGGTATCGTATGTATCCATACAGACTCAACTTCCTTGCACCATGCATTGGCACAAGTATTATCTGGCATTCAACAACCTGAAGGAGGTACACTTCACTATAACAATCAATCTATGCAAACCTTCAGTGAAGAAGAAAGAAGTGTTTATCGCTCCACTTTTGTAAGTTCACTCTTTCATAATTTTCAAATATTAAAAGACAAAAGTGTTTATTATAATGTAACAATGGGGTTAGAATATCCTAGTGATAAGATGGAACAAGAACTTATAAACTGGGGACTGTATGATAAACAAAATATCCTTGCGGAAGATTTAACAACCAAAGAACAATGGAAAATGGTGTTGCTTCGATGTGTTCTTCGACAACCTATGATGTTGGTGTTTGATACACAGAGTTGTCCTTTGTCATCTCAGGAATTAGAATCCTTTTATCCATTACTTGAAGAAGTAAGAAGTCAAATGCTTGTCATTGTGATTGGAGATCAGCGTTGTTATCCTTTTAGTAATCGTATTATAGAAATAGAACATGGTTATATTCTTTCTGATTCTATTGCTAAGGAAGAGGATTTTATACAAATCAATCATAATCGGGATATATTTCAATTAACCCGTTCAAATATTACAGATTTACAAGAACGTATGCATACCTTTATTCGTTGGAAACTTCGTTGTGTATCCGTGTTGGGAATTGTAGCTTTTATTTGTCTTTCTACCGCAATCTTTTCTACTACATTAAATATCATTGATATTCAAACACGACTAATGAAAGAAAAAGGTTCTAGTATTGTGGCAGTGGAAAAAGTCGCAAAATCCAACGATAATATTATAAAGAATAATTTTTATGCGACTTTGAATCAAGACGATATATCAGTCTTAAAAGAAAAATTAGGAGATCAATTGGTTCTTGGCTATTATCCAGTGGATCCTAAAGCATCTATGTTTTTTGCCTATGGTACCACCATTGATACAAGTGTTAAAAATATTTTAGATGAGTATACCATCATAGAGGCAGATAGTCCCTCCGATATTGGGTTAAAGAAAATTGTAGGTCGTTATCCAGAAAACTATAACGAGATTGCCTTATCCTCTTCACAAGCGTATACCATATTAAAAGATTATCTAGGAACATCTTTCCAAAATAGTGAAGAACAAATGGAAGAGATGTTACAATATAGCGTTTCTTGGTATGGCAATACAATGGATATCACAGGCATATTTCCTTCACAACATGAAGATAATATGAATATGGAATTGGATATGAAAGGATATAATGGAGAGATAGAAACAGGAACTATGATGCAAGATAGTTTTTATGTGAAAAAGGGATTCATTTCCAATTATCGTATCCTTCAAGATCAGGTATTTCAAAAATCATATAAGCGTTTGATTTATGGTAATCGTGAATTAAGTGAATTTCAACATATCCTAACCGTGGAACATGATATGTATTATTATGATGGTAAGGAAGTTGTAAATAATCATGATGTTGGTGAAGATGAAGTTATATTGGATTTTGATATGGCTTTAGATATGGGATATCGCAGTCAATATTTATACTTACTCTCCCAGGAGAATGTAACATTTGAAGAGAAGGTACAAGGATTTCAAACCTTTGCGAATGAATGGATCGGAAAAAAGATAAATATGCAAGCATACACAGTAAACAATAATCCCATTAGCACCAATATTATGAGTGTTAATAAAAAAATCAAGGGCTTTGTAATTCCAGTGAGTTATGATTATGTAGAGGAATATGCGAATAATCGCCAAATGGGAACTGCCTATGTGAATCCTAAAGCAATCGAATCATACGATAGTGATAACGTGTATGTCAAAGAAGTGTTTTTCCATACGGATGATGAAACAACGATGAAAAAAGCACTCTCTTATTTGAATAAGGAACCATCGTATAATGCATTCTTGTATAACTCAACATTGTTAAAATTCTTCGTTGTGGACTTAAAGAATTTAGATGCATTGTTGTTTGCTATGGGAGGAATATCACTTCTTGTCTTCATAGGTATTTTTGTGTTCTTATTAAAATCAAGCATTGGGTTTATGCGCAATGAATGTACGATTTATTATCTTTTTGGAGAGAGAAAATCAACTCTTAAGAAAATGATGATTCAATATTTCACTTCCATCTTATGGATGCGAGCATTGTTTGGATGGTTATGTGGAACCTTAGCATTAGGTACCTTTATTTTGATTATATATTTGTCGTTGGCGGCATCCTCAACGATTTTGTATGCGTTAGCTTTACCTCTGTTATTGTTGTTGGTAGTTGTCATGGTGTTAAAATTAGCATTTCATAGAACGATTAAGAAAAGCAATGTAATTGAAGAGGAATTTATGGATGTGGAATAGTGATTGGAAAGAGGAAATGGTATGAAGGAACAATTTTTAAACAGAATGAAAGAATATTTGCATGAGGAATATGAAGCCTATGTACAAAGTCTTGATAAAGAAGTATATCGAGGGTTGCGAGTAAATACATCCAAAATAAGCATTGAAGATTTTCAATCGTTGGATGTATGTGAACTATCTCCCTCTTCAATCTGTGCGCAATCGTTCTATATACCATCGAATACACGTGCGCTTGGAAATCATCCAGCACACCTTGCGGGTCTTTGTTACTTACAAGAACCTAGCGCAAGCTCTGCTGTGGAAGTATTGAATGTCCAAAAAGGAGATTGGGTATTGGACTTGTGTGCTGCCCCTGGTGGGAAGAGCACACAAATTGCGACTCTATTAAATCATAGTGGATTCTTAGTAAGTAATGAAATTGAACCAAAAAGAGCGCAGATATTGTTGAGTAATATGGAACGCCTAGGATTTAGCGAATGCATGATTACCAATGCTCATCCTGAGGTATTGTGTAAAGAGATGAAAGGCTGTTTTGATCGTGTTTTGGTAGATGCACCATGTAGTGGTGAAGGCATGTTCAAAAAACATAGTAAAGCGATGGAAGATTGGAGCGTTGAACATGTGCATGCATGTGCCATGCGTCAGTTACATATTTTAGATAGTGCATATATGGCACTCAAGGAAGATGGCATTTTGGTGTACTCCACTTGTACCTATGCAATGGAAGAAAATGAAGAAGTCATTGCACAGTTTTTAAAGAACTATCCAGATATGCAACTTATAGATCCAGAGGTTTCCTTTGGAAGATCAGGGTTAGCATATGAAGATTTAGACACAAAAAAATTGATTCGAATCTTACCAATGGATAAAGGGGAAGGTCATTTTGTTGCCAAACTAAAAAAGAAAGGCAAAAGTGAATCCACAAAATTACAAGTTGCCTCCAACGACATTCTTCCACCATATGTAAAAGAATTCCTACAAACACAACTTACCAACATTCCTCCATATCAAATACAATTACGGGATAAATTGTATATCAAACAAAGTCCCTTTGTTCTTTTGAAGAAAACAAAAATCCTTAGACAAGGTACTCTAGTGGGAGAATTAGTAAAAAACCGCATAGAACCACATCAACACTTTTATACTTCTTCTGTTTATGAAGAAGCCTATCAAAATGTGTATGATATGTCAGAAGAAGAATGTTTATCTTACGTAAAAGGAAACTTGCTACAAGTTCCTGGGTATAAAGGATATACTTGTTTGACTTGGAAACACCATCCGATTGCTTATGCAAAGGGTGATGGTGTAGTATTAAAGAATAAATATCCAAAGGGTATGAGAGTAAAAGGAATCTAATTCTTTTTCTTTCTTGTCCGCTATGATAAAATAGAACACAGAAATCGAGGATGAATACATGTTAATATCAATGGAACACATAACAAAGCATCAGAATGTAAAATGCATTGTAGATGATATCGATCTTGCGATTGAAGATCATGATAAAATAGCGCTGATTGGAGTCAATGGTACTGGAAAAACAACCTTGCTAAGAATTATAGCGGGTGAAGAAACATATGAAACTGGTACGATTATCAAAAAGAATGGTCTTCGTATTTCATATCTTCCTCAAGCTCCTGTATTTGAAAAAGGATTAGATATCTTACATCAAATTTTAGTATTAGATAAAGAGATACAAGAATTTGAGGCAAAGGCAATCTTAAATAAATTGGGTATGCAAACAATGGAAGCTAAGATTGAAGAATTGTCAGGCGGACAAAAGAAACGCGTTGCTTTGGCAAGGGCTTTATTGAATCCGTGTGATTTGCTCATCTTAGATGAGCCAACCAATCATCTAGATAATGAGATGATTGAATGGTTAGAGAAATATTTGATAAAATCAAATCGTGCATTGTTGATGGTAACGCATGATCGATACTTCTTAGAACGTATATGCGATAAGATTGTAGAAATTGATCAAACGAAACTATATACCTATGAAGCCAACTATTCAACCTTTCTTGAATTAAAGGCACAACGAGAAGAAATGGCTTTATCAAGTGAAAAGAAACGTCAGAATATTTTACGTAAAGAATTGGCTTGGATGAGAGCGGGTGTACAGGCAAGAGGTACAAAGAGTAAAGAGCGTATTGATCGCTTCCATAAACTGAATGATATGGGAAAGATACAAGATCAAAAGAATGTAACACTGGATACCATTACTTCTAGATTAGGAAAGAAAACAATCGAAATAGAAGGAGTTAGTAAATGTTATGGTGAACGTACCTTATTCCATGACTTTTCGTATCAGATGACTCGAAATGATCGTATAGGAATATTGGGTGTGAATGGGTGTGGAAAAAGCACTTTGTTACACATTCTTTCCAAAGAACTACAACCCGATGAAGGGGAAGTGGTACATGGAGAAACCGTGCGTTTAGCATATTTTAAACAAGGACATGAAGACATGGATATGTCTGAGAATGTGATTGATTATATTCGTGATACGAGCAATGAAGTGAAAACTGCAGAGGGAACTTATAGCGCTTCTCAAATGTTAGAACGATTTCTTTTCCCAAAGAAAATGCAATATACTCCTATCGGAAGATTATCTGGAGGAGAAAGAAGAAGACTTTATTTATTAAAGGTTCTAATGCAAGCTCCTAATATCTTATTCTTAGATGAACCTACTAATGATTTAGATATTGCGACATTACAAATCTTAGAAGATTACTTGGATGACTTTAATGGAGCTATCATTGTGGTTTCCCATGATCGTTATTTCTTGGATCGTATTTGTGATAAACTCTTTGTGTTTCAAGGAGGAAATATTAAACAGTTCATCGGTGGATATAGTACGTACATTGAGTTGGATCAATCAAACACAACGACTGTAAAGAAAGAAGAAAAACCACGTAGTAATATAAGTGTTCGTATGTCAACAAAAGAAAAACAAGAATTGGAACATATGGAAAGCAATATCGAGAAAGTACAACAAAACATCGATGAAATCGATGTAGAGATGGCACAATGTGGAGATGATTTTGTGAGGTTACAAAATCTTAGTGAACAACGGATACAGCTTGAAGAATCATTGGAAGAAATGATGGAAAGATGGATGTTTTTGACTGAAAAGAAACAAGAAATAGAACTCGCAAAGGGGCAATCTTAAAAAATGGTGGAGACCATTTTTTTCATATATCTTCTTGTACTTTACCGCTCTTTTTCCATATATGATATGTTCCAGCACTACCACTTCCTCCAAGTGCACGATAATCTTTTATCACAATTTTAATGAAATAGGCTTCATCATTGTCAGTAATATAATAACTTAAGCTGTCTGATTCCTTTAAATTCAAATGCTCTTGAAGGAGTCTTAGAGCTTTGTCTTGGCTAATGGCTTGTTTTGTACAACCTGTACAAAAGAACACAGTACATAGTATTAGCATGAAAGTGTATCGTAGTAATAGTTTTTTCATAATTCACCTCATAATAAAGAAAGTATAACATGGATTATTTTTTGTAGGGAAAAAAATAAGTTTGTGATATGATGAAAGAAAGTAAAAAGGGAGGATGCTTATGGTACAGATTGGAAATGATTGGGACATCATATTAAAAGATGAATTTCAAAAAGAGTATTATTTGAAGTTGCGAAATTTTCTAGCTTATGAATATAAGACACAAAGCATCTATCCAAATATGTATGATATTTTTAATGCTTTAAAGTATACTGCGTTTCAAGATGTAAAAGTAGTTATCTTAGGACAAGATCCATATCATGGAGAAGGGCAAGCTCATGGCTTGTGCTTTTCTGTAAAGAAGGATGTGTCTATTCCACCTTCTTTGCTTAATATTTATCAGGAGTTACAGCATGATGTAGGGTGTAATATTCCAAGGCATGGGGAATTGATTAAATGGGCAAAGGAAGGCGTACTTTTACTCAATACGGTTCTAACGGTGCGAAGGGGTGTTGCGAATTCGCATGCCGGCAAGGGATGGGAAATACTAACGGATGAAATCATTCGAAAATTGAATGAGCGAAAAGACCCTATTGTTTTTATGTTATGGGGAAAACAAGCAAAAGCGAAAGCAGATTTGATTACGAATAAGAATCACCTAATATTAATGTCTTCACATCCTAGTCCTTATAGTGTAGAGTATGGGTTCTTTGGATGTCGTCATTTCTCAAAAGCAAATGCTTTTTTGAAGGATCATGGAAATAAGGTAATAGATTGGCAAATAGAATAAAATGACTGGTTATGCAGTACGCTAACCAGTCATTCTTTCAGTGTTGTGTTAAATATTGAAACTTCCATGCACATATGGATAGTAAAACAACCATGCTTCCTGTTACAATTAGAATAAGAGGAATGGATATTTGATCACCTAAAGGACCAAATATCATCATACCAAAGGGAAGTGCACAAGAGGTCGCAATTTGCATAAAGGAAAAGATTCTTCCTTGCATTTGGGGTTCGACTTCCTGTTGTATTGTTACACTAATCGGTGCGTTATAGCAAGGGGATGTTATTCCAATGAGGGTATTGCATACAAGGTACATTAGAAAGATGCTAGAACCACCTAATCCAATCATGAAAGCTCCATACATACCTCCCGCAAGAAGGGTTGTTTTTAGTTTTTGTTTAAAACCACCCCAAGAGGCTATCAAAACACCTCCTAAAATCATTCCTAAACTATATGTCATTTCACTTGCGGTTAATCTCCACAATTCACTACCAAAGCTTCTACTTACCATAAGTGGTGTTAAAAAGGCAGAGGGACTAATCAGGATTAAAATGATGATTTGAAAAAGAAGTAATCTTTTTATGAAACGATTTGTTTTTAGATATAAGAAGCCATTCTTGATATCTTCGATATACGTATTCTTTGTTTCCGTTTGTTTTTTGTAGGGTGTGTATTTGATTGTGATGGTGATCCCTACCGCAATACACGCAGTAACCACATCAATGAGTAAGGTGACTTCTAATGAGGTTACAGAAAGAATGGCACCCGCAATAGCAGGAGATAGAAACATCATCATAGAAGAGAGTGTAGATTGTATTCCTTGAACTCTCATGAGGTGTTCCTGGGGAACGATTTGAGGAATAAATGCATTTACTGCAGGTGTTTGTATTCCAGTACCCGCAGAGCGTATCATAAGTACAGTGAGTAATAGATACATGTTTTGATATCCTGCTAAGAAAAGTAGAGCCAATAAAAGAGTAGATAGGGCAATGATACTATCTGATAATTGTATCAATGTTTTTCGATTATACGTATCAATCCAAACACCAGCAAATAAAGATATTACTATCTGAGGTAGAAACCCACATAAGGTGGATAGCATAAGCATTGTACCTGAGGATGTGGTTAGAGTGATGTGCCAAACAATTGCATATTGTACAATGGAAGATCCAAAAAGGGATATAGTTTGAGCACTTAAAAATTTAATAATGGAAGATTTCCAATGGGTTGTATTCATAATATATAGTTCCTTTCAAATATAAGTTGACGTATTTATAATACAAAATAAAAGCTGTAGTACACACTGTACACAGCCTAAAAGAAACATCCTACACAAAACAAGCAAAAAGATATCCTACTATAATAGGATGAAGTATGCTCGTTTCGATGAAGTTAGAATCTATTTTGCTCTATACAATGTTTCATCGTTACCAAATGCATAGAGCAGCTTCGTCTTCTCATTTTATCAAGGATGATGGTATTCATAATCAAAATCTCCTTTTATTACAAAACAATCCTATCATATTGGAAAATTGAAGTCAATCTGTTAGAACTATTAAAAATATGATAAAATATAGTGCATACAGCGATAAATAAGGCATATGCAACGCAAAGTTGACATAAAATTACATAAGTGCAAACGTAGGTTGGTAGTGATTAAAGGGTAAAATAGGTACGATATTGGTGAGGTGAAAAAGATGAAATTTGAGGAAAATTTAAAAGAATTAAGAAAACAGAATGGCTATTCACAAGAAGAGTTAGCGGATAAACTAAACGTATCTAGACAAGCTGTTAGCAAGTGGGAGAATGGAAGTGGGTATCCAGAATTGGATAAACTGATGGCTTTATGTGATTTGTTTCGTACAAGTTTGGATGAGTTATTAAAAGGGGATGTGCGAGAGAGATATATGGTAGGCATACAAAAGTATGATTTGCATTGTAATCGTATGGCAAAGGCAATCTCTTTTGGAGTTTTCATGGTATTGTTGGGGATTGTGTCTGGGGCATTTTTAGAACCATATTTTGTAGGTGAACAGGAAGATATATTAGGAATTACTTTCTTTGTATGTGTTGCGATTGGGGTATTGGTGTTTATTTATTATGGTATGCAATCCGATGCTTTCCAAAAAAAATATCCAAAGAAGCCACAGAATATTTATACAGAAGAAGAGATTGAAGAAAATGAGCGTAAGTATCGCATCTCTATGGTTGTAGGGGTTGGTATTATCTTAATATCCTTTGCTGTTCAAATACTGTTGGATTTAATGATAGCAGAAAATATCGCAAATGGGGTTTGGATGTTCATGATTGATATTGCGGTTGTGAACTTTGTATACTTCGGTATGATGAAGTCAAAGTTTACAGATACCATTCCTAAAAGTGAAGAAGAACTTGCGAAGGCAAAGAGGGAAAGCAAGGTTGGAAAATGGTGTGGGTGCATTATGATTGGCGCAGTGATTGTGTATCTTACATGGAGTTTTATGGGGGATAGTTGGGATCGTTCTTGGCTAGTCTTCCCAATTGCTGGGTTGTTATGTGGTATTGCAAGTATTGTATTATCAAAAGAGGAATAAATTAAGAAAAGAAATAGACACCATCTCATAATCGAAATGGTGTCTGTTTTGTTTTATCTTGATTCATATGCATACGCATGTGCATTATCATGTTCTAGGTTTACTTCATCACTTCCATAAAATTGTTCATTCAAACGTGCGTTAGATAACATAAGCTTTAAACGGTTTTCTTGATTCACCTTGGTGGCGCTTGGATCATAATCAACCGCAACGATGTTTGCATTTGGATAAATTGTTTTTAGTTTTCTTGTCATTCCTTTAGCGACAATATGATTCGGTAGACAGCCAAATGGTTGACAACATACAATATTATTGATTCCTTGTTTGATAAGCGCAACCATTTCACTTGTTAATAGCCAACCTTCTCCCATCTTATTTCCACGATTTATAATACCTTCACTACAAGCAATGACTTCTTTGAAGGTATCTGGTTCACGAAAAACTCCTTGTTCTTTGATGGTGATATTGGCAGAACTTTGTAAATGTTGAATATACGTATTTGCTAATCGTATGAACATATGACTCCATTTATGGTGGTTGTAGTATTCATGGTCAATGCAGGAATTTTCTAAACAGTATAATGCAAAATCCATGACTCCAGAAAGGACAGGTTCACATCCTTCTTTGATAAGGAAATCTTCTAAGTCTCCATTTCCAAGTGGAGCGTATTTCATATAGATTTCACCAACAATGCCAACTTGAATCTTTGGTTTTGTACTACGTTCAATGGAAGCGAAATCATGAAGCATTTCTCTATAATTTTTCTTCAAACGCAGAAACTGAAAGGTATCAAATTGCGCAGTGATTGTTTCCACCCATGTTGTAACAAGCGCATCTGCACTTCCTTTGATAACCTCATAAGGTTTACATTGGTTTTTAATCCACATCAACATATCAGAATATAAAAAGGCATATATGATGCGTAATAAAATTTTTGGAGTTAGTTTAAATCCACTGTTCTTTTCTAGATTGGAAAAGTTAACGGAGATAACTGGCACGTGTGCAAAGCCAGCTTGTATCAATGCTTTACGAAGAAGGTGGATGTAATTTGATGCACGGCATCCTCCACCTGTTTGTGTAATTGCAAGGGCTACATGATCCACATCATATGCTCCACTTTTTAGCGCATCAATCATTTGACCAATGACCAATAAAGCAGGGTAACATGTATCATTATGAACATTTTTTAAACCTTCATCAATGATTTGTTGTCCTTCTGTTTTTAGTATTTCTACTTTATAACCATCTTTTTGTAAGATGTTTTGTAGGAATGCAAAATGAATAGGTAACATCATGGGAACCAAAATAGTATGTGTTTTTTTCATTTCTTTTGTAAATTCTACACGATTCATTTTTCATCACCCTTCCTTTCATCCATTGCGGCTAATAGGGAACGACAACGGATCTTTACAGCTCCTAAATTATCTACTTCATCTATTTTTATTTGGGTATATAATTTGTTGTTGTCTCTTAATAAATCTTTGACTTCATCTGATGTAATGGAATCAATTCCACACCCAAAGCTAACGAGTTGAATGAGTTCCATATTCTCTTGGGTTGTGACAAATTGTGCTGCGTTATACATGCGAGAGTGGAAGGTCCATTGATTCAACGTATGTAGTTTTGGCATGGTTGGTTGTTTTTCGATACAATCTTCACTTAGGATAACACATCCAAGATCACTTAATAAGCGATGAATTCCATGATTGACTTGTGGATCAATATGGTAAGGTCTTCCTGCTAATAGAATCATATCTCTACCATGCTCTTTTGCATACTGCATAGCACGTTTTCCTTCTTCTTTTACTTTATCTTTATATGCATCATAGGCAAGATAGGCGTGGGTGCTAGCTGCACGTACTTCTTGATAGGATATTCCCATTTGTTTTTGTTGGAAGTAAGCAAACAGTTTTTTATCAAATGTGGATTTATCGTCCATGTATACATATGGATATAGGAAGTTTGTAGTTTGTAAATCCATATTTCCTTCGATTACTTCTGGATAATAGGCAACGACAGGGCAATTATAGTGATTATCACCCATACCTTCGTTTACGTTATAACTCATACAAGGATAGAAGATTGTAGAGATACCTTTATTGATTAGGGATTGGATATGTCCATGTACTAGTTTTGCAGGATAACAAATGGTATCGGAAGATATCGTGTGTTGTCCCATAGCATATAAGGCCTTACTTGAGCGATCACTTAATACGACTTCATATCCAAGATTGGTAAAGAAAGAATGCCAGAATGGTAAGTTGTCATACATATTGAGTACCATCGGGATGCCAATCTTTCCACGAACTCCAGGATAGCCTTTTAATTTCATAAGCTCTTCATATTTAAATTCATATAAGTTTGGAAGCTTTTCACTGTTTCCTTTTCCTGTAATTGGACGTTCACACTTATTTCCTGCAATGTGTTTAGAACCATCATAGAACGTGTTCACTGTTAAATTACAACGATTGGTACACAAACCACAATGAATGGCTTTGGAAGTGTGTGTAAAGTTTTTGATGTCTTCATGAGAAAGGATTGTACTTGTTTCTTTGTGTTTTTCTTTCGCAAGTAAGGCAGCTCCATAAGCTCCCATTAAATGGGCAATGCTAGGACGTATCACTTGTCTACCTAATTCAATCTCAAAACTTCGTAGTACAGTATCATTTAGGAACGTTCCACCTTGTACAACAATTTCTTTTCCAATATCATCTGCACTCTTGGCGCGGATGACTTTATATAGGGCGTTCTTTACGACACTCATGCATAGACCAGCGGATATATCTTCCATAGAAGCACCATTTTTCTGTGCTTGTTTTACAGAAGAATTCATAAATACAGTACAACGTGTTCCTAAATCAACAGGGTGTTTTCCCATAAGCCCCATTTGTGCAAAAGCTTGAATATCATGCCCCATGCTTTTCGCAAAGGTTTCAATGAAACTTCCACAACCACTCGAACAAGCTTCGTTTAGTAAAATATCATCGATGGAATTATCTTTGATTCGAAAGCACTTCATATCTTGTCCACCGATATCGATAATGAAATCAACATTTGGATTAAAATGTTTAGCAGCCGTATAGTGTGCAATGGTTTCCACGATACCGATATCTAAATGAAAAGCACGTTTGATTAGTTCTTCTCCATATCCAGTCACAGCACTTTGTGTAATCTTGATACGATCTTCTATTTGTTCATAGATGTTTAAGAGTTCTTGTTTTATAACATCTACAGGATTTCCTTGGTTGCTTGTATAACTTTCATATAAAATTTTACAATCTTCATCAATCAAAACAAGCTTTGTAGTTGTACTTCCTGCATCAATTCCAAGATAAGCATTTCCTATATAGGTATGAATATCTGCTTTTTTTACTTTCGCATGATGATGGCGATTTATAAAATCAAGGTATTCTTCATCGTTTTCAAATAGGGTAGGTAATCCAGCAGTTTCTACTTTCTTAACAGACATTTCTTGCATACGTTTTAAAATTTCATCATAACGGTATGTCTTGGATTCACTTCCTGCATACACAGCACTTCCTAAAGCAACGAAATAAGGGGATAATTCAGGAAAGTTTGCTTGTGTATCATCTAGATGTAAAGTTTCCATGAAACGCTCTTGTAGTCCCTTCATAAAATGAAGGGGTCCACCTAAAAATAAAACATTTCCTTCAATGTTACGTCCTTGGGCCAAACCCGCAATGCTTTGATCCACTACGGCTTGAAAAATACTTGCGGCTAAATTACTTTTTTCACACCCTTGATTGATTAAGGGTTGTACATCACTTTTCGCAAATACTCCACAACGAGAAGCAATTGGATACAAGGTTGTATGTTGTAAAGATAGTGTATCCATAGTTTCTAAATCAACATTCAACAAGGTAGCCATCTGGTCGATAAACGCTCCTGTTCCACCAGCACAAGTAGAATTCATACGTTCTTCTAAAGCACCTCTTAAAAAGATGATTTTGGCATCTTCTCCACCTAGTTCAATTACGACATCAGTTTGTGGATAATATTTCTTTACAGCTTGTGCACTAGCAAACACTTCTTGTACAAAAGGGAAGTTGGCATCATTTGCGATACCCAATCCAGCACTCCCTGTAATAGCTAAGGTGATTTCTTGTCCTTCAAGTAACTCTCTTAACTCTTGAATCTTTGTAACACTCATTTCTCTTACTTTGGATTTATGACGCTCATAGCTTTTGTATATGATATCATCATGATCATTTAAGACCACAGCTTTTAATGTTGTAGATCCAACATCAATTCCTAATTTATAACTCACGAATATCCACCTCACTATCCATAATGCATTTTGCTACACGTTTTACTTCAGGTAATAAATTTTCTAATATATCTGGGTGATCAAAGGATAGGGCATTGTAACAAATAACACTTACAATTTCCATTAACAACATCATACGATTCAATGTCATACGATCTTCTTCACCTTCACGTTTCCACAGACTCAAGAATTCTTCAAGGCGTTCTACTTCTTTAAAGACAATACTTCTATGTTCTTCTGTATCTAATATGTAGGGCATATTTTTTTGAATGGTCTTTAATAATAAAGGGTTACAACGATGATTTTGAATCAATTCTTCTACAAAGGTTTGTTTCCAACAAGATCCTTGTTTCTTTGATTTCTCATACGATCTATTGACTATCTCATTGATTAAGGTCCCATGTTGTTTCGTTAGAATTTGCGAAATCAAAGCACTCTTATCTTTGTAATACAAATAGAATGTTCCTTTTGCAACATTGGCTCTTTTTACGATTTCATTAACAGAAGTAGACTCTACGCCTTGTTCCTTGAAGAGGGCAATCGCAGCTTGTTGGATACGTGCGGATTTATCTAGTGTCTCCATAAAAAGTACCTCCTTAATCATTACATTGTATTAGTTTAAACCTAAAATGACCACCGGTCAATAACTTTGTGGTAATTTTTACCTAGCTTTTTTCGAATGCTTTTATTATCCGATAAGTGAAAACGGTTTCGTATAAAATAAAAAAATTATACAAATCTATTTACAATGTAACAATGTTATGCTAATATATGAGTGTAACAAAACATTGTTACGTTAGAAGGTGACTTATGGAGATATCAAAGAAAGATTTATTGGAAGAAACGAAAATCTCTTATGGACAACTATATCGTTGGAAACGCGAAGGTTTGATTCCAGAGGAATGGTTTGAAAAACGTTCTTCCTACACAGGACAGGAAACATATTTTCCTAGGGAAGAGATTTTAAAGAGAATTGAAATGATTCAACAATTGAAAGATGTATACTCGTTAGATGAATTATCGAAGATGTTAAATCCTACACACAGTAGTGAAACATTCGATGAAGAGGCATTAGAACAAATCAAAGAATTGGATGATCAAGTTGTCGCTGGATTCATGGATAGTTTACAAAAAGATGAATTTAGTTATAGTGAAGTGATTTTAATGGTTGCCTATAGCAAATGTGTGGAAGAATATACATTGGATGAAACAACGATTAAAGATTTAATAACGTATATGACAATGAATTTACAAGGATTGAACAGTATTGATTATACCTTATTGCTTATCAAAGTGAAGGAAGACTACTATATGATACTCGTACAAGATAAAAATACACAGTTCTTGGATAAACGTATACAAGTAATGAAAGAAATAAGTTTACAAGATATCAGTAGCGCTATCAAGCTAAAGTATCAAAGTACATTTTAGGAGGATAAAAGAATGATAGGACGTTTAAGTTTTCGCACCAAACAAATATTGATTGGTTTGATCTTTATTGGAATCGGTGTTGGATATTTGGGAGACCAAATGAAATGGTGGGAGTTTACAATTTTCTTTCCAGGTTGGTGGACTATGTTTTTGATCATACCTGCGATTATCGGTATAATTGATTATGGATTCTATATCGCAAATATGGGTATGTTATTATTTGGATGTTACTTCTTAGCAAATGCGAATGGATGGATTGATTATAAATTGAGTTTTCCGATTTTCGTGGCAATCGGATGTATATGTATTGGAATACGCTTATTATTTAGAAAGAGAGTGAAATGGTATGACTACACAGCAGATGGATATAAAGATTGAGGGATTAGGGACGATCAGTGAAGGAAGTTATGGTCGTATAAAAGTAGAGGGTGTTGGGAAAATCAGAGGGAATGTAGAATTTGAAACTATGGAAATAGAAGGTACGTGTAATGCGGATCAAAATTTAAAGGGTGGTCTTTTAAATATCGAAGGTATGTTCAAAGTAAAAGGGGATATACGCGTAAAACAACTTAACATCGAAGGTATGTTGAGAACAGAAGATCGTAAAATCTATGCGAATGAAATTCGTGTAGAAGGAATGTTGAAAAATAGTGGAGAAGTGAATGCTGATCGAGTAATCATTGAAGGATGTGCAAGTATCAATGATTTATTCGGTGATGAGATTACAATAGACTATGGGTATATGGGAGTTAGAGGCCTCTTTCATTTTGGACATAATAAGTTGTTTGAAAAAATGAATCGTGCGAACAACATTGAATGTAGTAAGCTAACTGCACAGAATTTAACATGTCATTCTATTAGCGCAACAGACATTGTCTTGAGTAGCCACTGTGTTGTAGATACTATTTATTGTAATGGAACCTTACGCTATGATAGTACTTGTAGAATCAAACATATTGAAGGGGATTGTATCCAACAAGGGAAATAAAAAGAAAGTCGATGAGTGCTTGCACTGGTCGACTTTTATGTTATAATTTTAGCGTTTAATACAGGGAGAATATTTATGAATACAAAGAATGAAGAATATATAAAGTATGCGTACGTAATTTTTGGAGGATTTATATTTGCAGCTGGTGTAAACCTATTTATTGTACCTCTTAATTTATATACAGGAGGAGTGATTGGTATTGCGCAAATCATTCGTTCTGTTTTATCTCAATATGCGCATTTAGATTTTGGTGGTTTTGATATTGCGGGTATTATTAACTTTGCGATGAATGTACCGCTCTTTATTATGGCATATCGTAGTATCTCAAGACGTTTCTTTATAAAGACGTTATTATGTGTACTTGCTCAAACACTTGCATTCACTGTCGTGATGATTCCATCTAAACCTATTATTGATGATGTACTAGCAGCTTGTTTAATTGGTGGATTGATTGGTGGTTTTGGTATTGGGTTGGCACTTAGAAGTGGGGGAAGTGGAGGAGGATTGGATATCCTTGGTGTATACTTCGCTAAGAAATCGAATTTCTCTGTTGGGAAATTATCCATTGTTGTAAATGCTTTGATTTATGTGTGTTGTGCATTATTATTTACTATATCCACTGCTATATATTCTATTATCTATACGGCATGTATGTATATGATGGTGGATAAGATTCATTATCAAAACATCAATATGACCGCAATGATCTTTACAAAGAATGATAAAGTTCAAGAATCTATTTTGAAAGAGACAAGAAGAGGGGTTACCTATTGGAAAGGCGCTGGTGCCTATACCAAAACGGATACCTTTGTATTGATGACTGTCATCAATAAATATGAAGTATCACAATTGAAAAAAATTATCTTATCAATTGATCCTAATGCGTTTATTATCTTTAATGAAGGTATGAGTATTAGTGGTAACTTTGAAAAGAGGTTATAAAAAAATACAGTTTAGCTGTATTTTTTTATGCTTTTCCTCTTTGAATTCGACTTCCTATAATCTTCTCTGCTTCTCCATTAAGTCCTTCTAATACAATTCCACGTATATCCGTTATGTAGTAGGTAGGATCATTCTTTGTACGTAATCGAATATGGATTTCACTAATCGCACCAACAATAGGTGGATTGGTAAAGTAATTGCGAAAGAGCTCTGCATCCTCAGGATGTACAATTTCATGTTGAATTGATTCTTCAACAAATTGGTGGGCATTTCCAACTGCATGCCAATTCAATGAATCACAAATCGTATCATTTGCAAAGTTATACTCAAAGATAATCAATCCAGTAATATCCGCAATTTTTCGATAACGATATTCAAAGGTATCCAAATTTAATTCATCTTGTTTTAGTTGTTGATTGAATTGATCCAATAAACTTTCACAGTTGCTTAACGTATGTTCATTTTCATCGTATTCAAAATCATATTGATCACATAAATCTTGCATTTTTCGATTCAATTTAGATTTCTGTTGGTACACCTTCATTTTATCAATACTCCATAAAATAACCACAACAGAGAATAAAAGTATTAATATATATGGAATCTCTTTCACGACAACATTCCCCATATGTTTTTCGTGTTCATATATCAAAATTCCATAAATACTAATAAAACATAAAATACTAATCAATTCTTTCCAAATTTTTCGCATACTCCCAGCCCCTTTCTTTATCTATATTATAGATTATAACAAATTTCACAATGTTTTTATAGCTTTGAGCATCAAAGCATGAAGAAAAAGACATGAGTGTTCATGCCTTTATTACTTACGATTTACTTTATCTGCAGTATACTTCTCATAAATACATTTTAATCCTTTAAATGTCAAATCACGATCATATACATCAATTTCATCCGTGTTCTTATAAATAATCTTTCCAAGACCTCCAGTCGCAATAACTTTCATATTACTTCCAATAGCCTCTTTGAATTTCTTAATGATGTATTCACTTTGTCCAATATAACCATAGATAAGCCCAGCTTGCATACTTGTAGTTGTTGTTTTATTCAAAATGGATTTTGGTTTCTTGATTTCAATTTCAGGAAGTTTTGCGGCTTGTGTCCACATGGCTTGCGCACTTGTTTCTAGTCCTAACGTAATGACACCAAATTCAAAGTTTCCACGTTCATCTACGTAGTCATAGGTAGTTGCTGTTCCAAAATCTACAACAAGACAAGGACCACCATATTCATGATAAGCACCAGCAGCATCTACGATTCGATCAGATCCTACTGCTTTTGGATTTTCTGCATTTACAGAAATACCAGTTTTGATACCAGGTCCTACAATGATTGGTTCTTTGTTCATATATTTACGAATACTATTGATAAAAGAGTGCATGATCATAGGGACAACACTACTAATAATGACATCTTGAATATCTTTTATTTCTACTTTTGAAGCAGATAAGAAGTTCATAATCATAAATCCATATTCATCACTTGTTCTCTTCAATTTTGTAGTCAAACGATAGTTTCCTATCAAACGATCTTCTTTATAAATACCAACCGTTATATTTGTATTTCCTATATCGATAACAACTAGCATGAACCTTTTCCTTCTTTCTCATTGTGAATTTCTAATAGACGGTGCAATATAGCTACTCCAATGTCATATTTACTCATACGTGTAAAGTCTGTATGTTTTTCTTTTTCAATCATCGTCACTACATTGGTATCATGCTGGAAACCAGCTCCTTCTACTAATAGATTGTTCGCAATGATCATATCGCAATGTTTCTTTTCTAATTTTGCTTTGGCGTTTTGTAATAAATCTTGTGTTTCCATCGCAAACCCACATAACAGTTGATGATTTTTTTTATGTTCTCCAAGGTAGGCAAGGATATCAGGATTTTTTATAAATTCGATGTTTAAGGTATCGCCTTGTTTTTTTATTTTATTATCTGCGATGCTTTGGGCACGATAATCACCAACCGCTGCAGCTTTGATGATAAAGTCTTGAGTCGCATATAAATCTTGTACGGCTTCCATCATATCCATCGCACTTTTAATATGTATTACATTGATATCAAGGGGAGGTTGTAAATTACAAGGTCCAGAAATAAGCGTTACTTCCGCTCCCATATTTCTTGCGGCACGCGCAATTTCATACCCCATCTTTCCAGAGGAATGATTGGAAATAAAACGCACAGGATCCAATGCTTCTTGTGTAGGACCGGCCGTTACTAGAACACGTTTTCCTTGTAAAATATCACTTGTATCTAAGGCATGTTCAATATGTTCCATAATGTTTTCAAGATCCGCTAGTTTTCCTTTGCCAACATCTCCACACGCTAACAAACCAGTAGCAGGTTCGATTAACTCATATCCTAAAGATAAGCAGGCTGCTAGATTACTTTGCGTAACCGGATTTTCATACATATTGGTATTCATTGCAGGGCAAATCATTTTCTTACAAGAAGCAGCTAGAAAAGTTGTTGTTAACATATCATCCGCTATTCCATGAACAACTTTCGCAATGACATTCGCACTCGCTGGTACAATGACAAAGAGATCTGCACGTTGTGCAATGGATATATGTTTTACGCTACGATCTGCTACCTTTTCAAAGGTAGAAACCATAACATTATGTTTGGTAAGAGATTCAAATGTTAATGGGGAAATGAACTCAGTTGCATTCTGCGTCATTATGACTTCAACATCATACCCCTTTTTGATTAAATCACTGGTCAACTGTGCAGCTTTGAAAGCGGCGATTCCACCACTGACTCCCAATACAATTGTTTTTTTCATAATAACCTCCCATAAGGAATGCTTTTAGCTATCTTATTATAACGCAACTGTACTGCCTTGACAAGTTGAAGAAAAGAAAATGTTAAATATTTCACAAGCAAATAAATTACGATGAAAAAACTTCTTTTTCAAAATCATGAAAAGCGTATTATAATAAGAATATAGAAATGAGGAATGAGTATGTTTATTGTGTCTACGAAGGATATGCGTGCATTAGATCAAATTGCTATTTCAGACTATCTTATTCCGTCTTTACAATTGATGAAACAAGCAGCATGTACTTTAAAAACATATATTGATGAAAACTATCATAAGGAAGATTGTATTTGTATTGTATGTGGACCTGGGAATAACGGAGGAGATGGATTTGCTTTAGCAAGCATATTACAAGAAGATGGCTATGCTCATATACGTGTGTTATGCAATGTAGAAGAAACATCCTTGTCACAAGACGCAATGGTGTATGCCCAACGTTGGAGAGAAACAGGGAATACGATAGAAAAAGAAATGGAAATAGAGCACCTATGTTCTTTACTAGCTCGTCAAGATTTAATTGTAGATGCCCTATATGGAACGGGTCTTTCGCGTCCAATCCAAGGTAAGGATGCCACGATGATACAAGCAATTACAGAAAGTGGAGTTGCTGTGTTATCAGTAGATATTCCAAGTGGTATTCATTCAGATACAGGTGAAGTGATGGGGTGTGCAATAAAAGCAACCACAACCATTACCTTTGCATGCGCAACACTTGGTCAATTTATTTATCCTGGTTCTCAACATTGTGGTACTATGTATATTAAATCGATTGGGATACCTTCACAAGCTTTACAAAAAATCACAACCTATTCCATTTTGGAGGATAGCCTAGCAAAAGAAATGTTACCAATACGTAAAGCTCATTCTCATAAAGGTAGTTATGGAAAAGTATTGTTAATTGGGGGAAGTGTTTCCATGCATGGAGCATTGACTTTGTGTGCAAAAAGTATGTTACGAAGTGGCGTTGGCATATTGACATTATTTCTTCCAGATGTTATTGTTCCTGTTTTATCACAGAAAATAGAAGAATGTATGCTTGTATCTGTACCATCCAACGATGGATTCTTTGCGCCTAATGCCATTGATAGATTAAAAGAATGTATACAGGATTATGATATGATTGTGATAGGAAATGGTATGGGAAGAGGAAAGAATGTAGAATCCTTAGTTTCCTATGTTCTACAACAAGAACTACCATGTGTAATAGATGGAGATGCTATCTATGAATGTGCAAAACATTTAGATTTACTCAAACAAAGAAGTGCACCAACGATCTTAACGCCACATCCCAAAGAGATGAGCTACTTAACAAACTTGGTCGTACAAGATATTGTAAAAGATCCATTCACCATTGTGAAACAATTTGCCAATGAATACCATGCGGTAGTAGCATTAAAGGATCAATACACCTATATCAGTGATGGAAAAGAACTTTATGTAAATACGGCAGGAAATCATAGTTTGGCAAAAGGTGGAAGTGGAGATGTCTTATGTGGCATCATTGCGGGTCTTTTTGCCCAATCGAAACAAGCACTTCCTGCTTGTGCCTGTGGCGTATATGTACATGCAAAATGTGCAGATGAATTGTTGAAACGGGAAGATGGAAATAGTATTTTACCATCTGATTTAATAGATGAATTATCAAGTGTTTATCAATCGATACGATAAAGAAAGGAAACCTATATGGGATTATTGGATAAATTAAAAAAGAAACAAAGTGAAGTTGTAGAAGAACAAAAAGAGGAATCACATGTCGGTTGGGACGCTATCGAGAAAGCATTCCTTAAAACATATCCAGAACAAATAAATCCCAAGCATTATGCTACTTTAATCAAATGGCGTTTGGGTGGAAAAGATCCACTAGATGGTATTAGTATTTATGAATCAAAAGAGTATTGGCACTTCGTTACGTTTGGGTTAAGCGAACTTTATGAAAAAGAGAGTGAGAACTTAGAATATAGTGGATATGGTATGGAATTTACATTCAAGTTAAAGAAAGATACGTATAGCGATGAAGAAGGAGAAATCCGTTGTATTTGTGGTATTTTACAATCCATTGCGAGAGTTACTTTTCAAAACGGGGAACTATTTCAACCTTATGAATATCTGTATACAGGGCAAACACAGGGCATTGATAGTGAGATGAAATCCAATATCACTGGCTTTATAAGTGTGCCTGATCAAGAGGTAGAAGGTATCGATACACCTTTTGGTCGTGTTGATTTCATACAATTCATCGGTGTAACAAACGAAGAAATTACTGCAGTTAAAAATAAAGAAATCACAGTAAAAGAATTGTTTGAAAGACTTGGAAGTGATATCACCAATTATCATCGCAAGTCTATTCTCTAAGAACTAATATAAGAAGAACTTTTCATATCTAGCATATGTATACATAAGATAGGAGTGATGAGATATGGATTCTATCGAAAAGGATATTGCAAATTTATACAATAAAGACGCAAACAGTGCATATGCATCTTTGAAACGATTATTACAGGTAGTGGAACAATCCAATCTTGCGTATGCTTATATGGAAACCTTCTATGAAATGATGGAACATGAAAACTCTTATGTTCGAACAAGAGGGATTATATTACTAGCCCTCCATGCAAAGTGGGATACAAGGAATTATGTAGATCGATATATTGGTGCCTATATTACGCACATGGAAGATGAAAAAGCTATTACATCAAGAACGTGCATACAACATGCGGTTCATATAGCACGCTATAAACCACAATTGTGCAATATATTATTAGAAGCCTTAGAAGGGGGGACTCGTACATATAGTGAGTCCATGGCTCCTCTTATATATAAAGATCGAAAAAAAGCGATAAAACAAGTACAAGAATGGATGTATATTCATGAAGAACAAGGTGACAAAACAAAAAGGTAGTCACGACGAGAGGAACTCATTACATGAAACAAATGATATTATATGATATTGGAGAGGATGTCTTTCCAATGATGAAACAAGAAAGTTTACTATTTCATGCACTGCCAACGGTAAAGGATTGTGTTGGATGTTTTTCTTGTTGGATAAAAACTCCAGGAAGCTGTTGTATTAAGGATCGTTGTAACGACTTTACGAAAGAACTATCCTCCATCGATAAGCTTATCATTATTTCACCAATTACATATGGCGGATATTCCAGAAACATAAAAGCAGTACTTGATCGTTCTATCGGTTATTTATTGCCATACTTTCGAACATTCCATAAAGAAACACATCATCAAATGCGCTATGATAAACAATTTGCTATGCATGTGTATTTTTATGGACCGTGTGAACAGGATGAAAAAGAAGTTGCGAAACAGTTAGTGGATGCGAATGCATTAAATTTGAATACAAGAGAGCATCATGTTCATTTTTATAACGATGTAAATGATGTATACGAGGTGCTTTTATGAAAATTGCATTATTGAATGGAAGTCCTCGTTGTAAGAATAGTACTTCTTATTACCTATTAGAAGAACTTTCTAAATCTCTTCAACATCAAGACGCTACCATATTTACAAAAGCAACCTTACCTTCACTGTGTGATTGTTTAAAAGAGCTCGATGTCCTTGTGCTTGCTTTCCCACTTTATGTGGATTCTATGCCAGCATCCCTCATCGATCTGTTGAATGTTATAAAAAGTACAGGTATACACAATACAAAACTAAAAGTATATGCGATTGTGAACAATGGATTTTATGAAGCTAAACAAAATCATGTGGCAATCTCTATGGTATGGAACTGGTGTAAAACATGTGGGTTTCAAAAAGGATATGCGATTGGTGTTGGTGGGGGCGAAATGGTTCGTTTCGCACCACTAGGACATGGACCAGAAAAAAACTTAGGAAAAGCGATGCAAGAACTAACGAAACACATATGTGAAAAACAATCCGTAATAGATCAATATGTGGAACCTAATTTCCCAAAGTTCCTTTACAAGATGGCAGCGCATTATAACTGGAAAAAACAAATACGATCAAATGGATTAAAACCAAAAGATATTAAGAGAAAATTATAATCGATTATTGAATGAGGAAGTATTCTACATCAAATATGAGAAAAAGAGAGTCGAATTTAGGACTCTCTTTCATTAGGATGAAAGACATAATTTTCATATGTTTTAAGAAGGGTTTCATCAAGTTCCACTTCAATATGCATGCCATCTTCTTGATCTTCTCTATTTATAATATATGCATTTTCTTGTAGGTGAGAATACATACCACTTTTTTCGTAGGGGATACATAAGGAGACTTTTGTTGTTTGAGGGAAGATATGATGGCAGATAGTCTCTATTAGTATTTCAATGCTTTTATCATCTTTCGCACTGATGTGAACTGAGTGTTCATCTGCATATGGGTACGCAATATCTACTTTATCGCATTGATTGTATACCGTAATCATTTCTATGCTACTAGCATGGATGCGCTCAAGTGTAGCTTTGGTAACTTCCATTTGCTTTGTCACATCCTCACTCGAAACATCAACAATCTGTAAAAGTAAATCCGCAAAGGTAACCTCTTCTAATGTAGAATGGAAGGCTTCAATAAGTTCATGTGGTAAATCACGAACGAATCCTACCGTATCACTTATCAAAAAGGAACGCCCATGAGGAAGGTCAATTCTACGAATGGAAGTATCTAAAGTTGCAAACAGCATATCTTTTTCTAATACTTTTTTTTCATCATCTTGACTCGTATAAGAAAGCAAGGCATTCATAATTGTCGATTTCCCAGCGTTTGTATAACCAACAAGGGAAACCAAAGGAAGTTGAGATTTCTGCCGTGCTTTACGTTGTGTCCCTCGTTGTGCTTTCAACTCTTTTAAATCACGTGTAGTTTGTGCTATACGTGATTTGATTCTTCTTCGATCAAGTTCTAATTGTTTTTCTCCAGCACCTTTGTTTTTACCACTTGCACTTTGTCTACCAAGTTGAGTGTTTGCACCGACTAACCTAGGCAGTTGTTTTTTTAATTGTGCACTTTCAATTTGTAATCGAGCAGTTGGAGACATTGCACGTCTAGAGAATATTCCTAGAATCAAGTCACTACGATCCATAACGGTTACATTCCAATATTCTTCTAAATTTCGTATTTGCATCGGGCTTAAGTTTCTATGGAAAAGTACAATGTTAATTTCATGTTCTTGTAAATATTCAAGTATTTCTTCACATTTTCCTTTTCCTATTAAAGTTCTTAAATGAATCTGTTTTAAAAGCTGTGTAAAAGTCGCATCAACTTCCATATCACAAGCTGCTACGAGTTCCAAAAATTCATTTGTTTCTTCTTCCTTAATTTCATAATCGGCAAATACAACAATAATTTTTTCCATAAGACACATCCTTACTTTCTTATTATGGCAAGTTCTTTCTTAATTATATAGGAAAATGAAGGAGAACAGAAGAGAAATAAATCATGTGTGAAAATGTAAATCTCATTCGAAAATGATAATGTCTCAATGTATCAATATTGAAAATGTCCCAATGTAATTTAATAAAAGTATATAATATCTCCTTAAGGGAGGTCATTATGAGAAAGGTTGAATTAAGAATGAATGAAGAATATAAATATGAGATTATAAAAAACTTATCAGATACAAATGGGAATAAGAAAGCTGTTGCTATCAAGTTGAAATGTACTATACGTACAGTTAATCGATTACTGACAAAATACAAACTGGAAGGTAAAGCAGGTTTCCTACATGGTAATAGAGGTAAAAATCCTTCGACTACAATCCACAACTCTATCAGGCAAAGAATTATCGATTTATATATCGACGGCTATGGTGATGCTAATTTTACTCACTTCTGCGAAATAGTTAATGAAGAACTTGGTCATAAAATAAGTGATACAACTCTTAATAGATGGCTAAGGGATGAAGGTATCATTTCACCTAAAGCCAAAAGAAAAACTAAGAAATTTATGAAAAAATTATTAAAAACAAAATTAGATGTAACCAAGTCAGAGAAAGTTAAAAACGAAATAAAAGAAGCGATAGCTGTGATTGATTCTAAAGATGCTCATCCTACTAGATCAAGATCCAAATACATGGGTGAAATGATTCAAATGGATGCGTCATCATTTCATTGGATCCCTAATGAAGTATGGCATTTGCATTTAGCTGTTGATGATTCAACAGGAACGGTTGTAGGAGCCTATTTTGATACACAAGAGACATTAAACGGGTATTACCATGTCTTTCATAGG